>CAIWFP010000489.1 GCA_903911985.1 uncultured Sphingomonadales bacterium | reverse complement strand
CCGCCCTGGAGGGGCTCGCCCGGGCATTGGCGGTGGAACTGGCCCCGATGCGGGTGAACGCGGTGTCCCCCGGGCTGGTCGATACGCCCATGTGGCACGGCATGCCAGAGGACCGCCGCGCCGCCTATTTCGATTCCGTCGCCAAAACGCTGCCCGCCGGACGCATTTGCGCGCCCGGGGATGTGGCGGCGATGGTGCTGGCCTGCATGACCAATCCGGTGCTGACCGGCACGGTACTCAAGGTGGACGGGGGCTTCACGCTGGTGTGAGCCCCCGTCCGGGAGGAGGTCGCCCTACTCCCGGTCCACCCCTACTCCCAGTCAACCATGCAGAAGTCGCGCTTTTCCGACCCGCATTCCGGACATATCCACTCCTGGGGGACATCGGCCCAGCGGGTGCCGGGGGCGATGCCTTCCTCGGGCCAGCCATCAGCCTCATTATAGTAGAAGCCGCAGTTGAGGCATTTGTAGCGGCGGAACGGCTCAGACATTGTCGCGGCTCATGATGACGTTGATGTGCTCGTAGCCATTGGTAAAACACGAGGGCAACCGTTCGGGCTCGCCGACCAGCTTCACGTCCATATTGCGCTTGGCCATTTCCTCAATCAGCGTGGCGAGCTGCAGTTCGGCCAGACGCGCGCCGAGGCAGCGGTGGATGCCATAGCCAAAGGAGAGGTGGCGCCGCGAATTTTCGCGCGTCGGGTCCCAGCGGTCGGCATCGGCAAAGACGCTCTCGTCGCGATTGCCCGAATTATACCACATCACTACCTTGTCACCCTTGGCGATGGTCTTGCCGCCAAATTCGACATCGCGGGTGGCGGTGCGGCGCATGTGGGCAATCGGGGTTTGCAGGCGGATGGTTTCGGTGGCGGCTGTCGAGGCGAGCCCTGCCGGATCAGCCTTTACCGCGGCCCAGGCATCGGGATACTGGTTGATCCGTTCGATCAACCCCGACATCGAATTGCGCGTGGTATCGTTGCCGCCGACCACCAGCAAGGCAATGTTGCCCATGAAACGCTGATCATCAAGGTTCGACATGGCATCGGAATGGGCCATGATCGACAGCAAATTCGGCTGCGGCGGCAGCGCCTTGCGCTCATCGAACAGCTTCTTGAAATAGGCCGCCATCTCGAAGCAATGCTTCTCGCGCTCGGCGTTGAGCACCGGGTCCGGACCGATATCGATCTTGGCCGCCCAATCCGACCAGATTGGCAGCTTGTGGCGATCTTCCCATGGGAAATCGAACAAGGTGGTCAGCATCGCCGTGGTCAGCGGGATGGAGACCGAGTGTACCCAGTCGAATGTTTCGCCGACAGGCAGCTCATCCAGCAGCTTTGCCGTCCGCGCACGCAGCGGGCCGGTGAGCTTGGCGATTTCCGTCGGGGTTACCGCCGGCGCGATGGTCTTGCGCTGCTCGCCATGCTCGGGATCGTCCATGGCGATGAACATGCGCAGCTGCACATTGGTATCGTGCATGTCGAAGATCACGATACCGCCATGCTCCCACGACGACGAGAAAGTCTCGGGATCGGACTCAACGGCGACAATGTCGTCATAGCGGGTAATGGACCAATAGGGCCCGAAAATGCTCTGCGGGCAATAGCTGACCGGTTCTTCGGCGCGCAGTTTCGCGAAATGCGGGCGCCAGGCGCTTGCCGCCCACAATTCCCCGCGCGAAACGTCGAGCCGGTCGAGCTCTTGAGGTGATATCGCAACTGTAGCCATTATGTGATCCTCTCTCCGCGGCGCGCTGTTCGCTACGCCTTCAGCTGACAATGCGGGCACATTGGGATGGGACTGCGGCGGACCGCTGAGCCTCCCTTTGCATCCTATCTCCCCAAACGGCCTTGCCGCCTTATGTTAACAGGTTTACGTTACCATGCGTAATCTATATACGCAATACGTGATCCGCAGGCGCGAATGCCGCACCGGATATGGGAGAGAACTATGCTTGAGCGCGATGGCAGCAGTCTTTTTGGCGAGGAACACCGCGCTTTTCGCGATTCGGTCCGCCGATTCATCGCCCGTGAATTCAGCCCCCGGCTCGAGGAATTCGAGGAGGCGGGAATCGTCTCGCGCGAATTCTGGGCAAAGGCGGGCGAGGCCGGCCTGCTCTGCCCCACCCTGCCCGAGGAATATGGCGGGCCGGGCCTCGACTTCACCTTCAACACCATCCTCAATGAGGAATTCACCTATGCGATGATGTCCGACAGCGTAACGCTGCAGAGCGACATCACTATGCCCTATATCCTGCGCTATGCCTCGGAGGAACTGAAGCAGCGCTGGTTGCCGCGAATGATCGCGGGCGAAGTGATCGCCGCCATCGCCATGACCGAACCCGGCGCCGGATCCGACCTGCAGGGCGTGCGCACCAGCGCGCGCAGAGCCAATGACTCCGGGAACGATGAATTCATCATCAACGGCTCGAAGACCTATATTACCAACGGTCAGAACGCCGATATCATCCTCACCGTCTGCAAGACCGATCCCGAGCTTGGCGCCAAGGGCACCTCGCTGATTCTCGTCGAGGCGGACCGCCCCGGTTTTGCCCGTGGCCGCAATCTCGACAAGATCGGCCAGTGGTCGGCCGACACCTCGGAACTGTTCTTCAACGACGTGCGCGTGCCCGCCAGCAATGTCATTGGCGACGTCAACCGGGGCTTTGTCTATCTGGTCAGCGACCTGCCGCAGGAACGCCTGTCGATCTCCATCACCGCGCAGGCCGCCGCCCAGCGCGCCTTCGACGAAGCCGTGGCCTTCACCCGTGATCGCTCCGCCTTTGGCAAGAAGGTCATCGAATTCCAGAACACCCGCTTCACCCTGGCCGACATCAAGGCCAAGCTGCAGGTCGGCTGGGCCCATCTGGATTGGGCCATCGCCCGCCACGTGGCCGGCGAGCTCACCGCCGACGAGGCGGCCGCGTCAAAATACTGGCACACCGAAATGCAGTGGCTGGCCTGCGATGCCGCGCTGCAGCTCCATGGCGGCGCGGGTTATATGAATGAATATCCCATCGCCCGCATCTGGCGTGATGCCCGCGTCCGCCGGATCTATGGCGGCACCAGCGAGATCATGCGCGAACTGATCGGTCGCGGGATCTGAACGCCAGCTAATCGAGCAACCGCGCCCGCAAAGCCTCAAGCCGGGCCGGGCCAAAGCCGAGCTGCGAGAGGTAGCCATCGATGCCGCCAAAATCGGCATCGATGGCGGCAAGGCTGGCGGCCAGATAGTTCGGCTGGACCGTCATCAGCCGGTCGAGCGCGGCTTGCGGTATCCCGGCTCCCAGATATCCCGCCACCATGACCCGCGTCGCCTCGCGCGCGGCGGCTGTCTTGCGGTCGGCGCTCAACATGTAATCCTCAAGGATCGCATCGGGCCCGGCCCCCAGCGCGGCCAGCAGCACGGCGATGATAAAACCGGTGCGGTCCTTGCCGGCGGTGCAATGCACCAAGGCGGGCAGGCTGTCATCGGCCAGCCTGTTCAGGACAATCGCCGCATGGGCCAAAGCGGCGCGCGGCATCCCGCCATACAGCGCAAGCATCGCGGCCTCGGCGCCAGCCACGCTCACATCCCCGCGCAATACCGCCCAGGGGTTGTTCGCGGGTGCCAGATTGCCCATCACATCAAGGTTGATGCATTCCGCGCCCTGCCCCGCCCAGAACCGGTTGGGCGCGCGCCCACATTCGCCACTGCTGCGCAAATCAAACACCAGCCGGATGGCCTTTG
>CAIWFP010000488.1 GCA_903911985.1 uncultured Sphingomonadales bacterium | reverse complement strand
GGGCGGTTTTTGGGGATGTAGGGGAAGGTGTTAGGGTGAAGGTGCGAGGGACTCGTCCCTCGCGCTCCCTTTCCTTTTTGCGTCGCGCATCCCCGCAGACATCGCGCCTTGCCGCGAAGCGGCTTTAAAAGCCTGCGGCGCCGCAGGCTTGCGCCAAGGGTGAGCGGCACACGATAATGACAGGTAATGGGAGCGCGAGGGACGAGTCCCTCGCACCTTCCCCTTTTTTCTGTCCTAGAACCGCCCGGTTGCAGCACCCAGAGCGCTGACCACCAGGGTGAGCTGGGTGACCATTCCGACCAGCATGCCGACGCCTCGACCCGGCTTGAAGCCATTTTCCTCCATGCCAAAGGCATGGGCGATGCGGCTCAGGATGAACACGGCGCCGAGGGGGGCCAGCCACTGACCGCCCCGTCCCGCCGCTTCCACCAAGGCAAAGAGAATCAGCGTTAGCGGGGCCTGCTCGTGGAAATTGGCTTGAGCGCGCATGCGGCGGATCAACTGTTCGTTGCCACCATCACCCACGCTGACCTTCTGCGCGGCACGAACCTGGCCGCAGCGGATGCCGAGCCAGATGTTGACGACGACGGCGGCGGCGGTCAGACAAAGCGAAGTTTGCAGCACTATTCTCTCTCCCTTTTGTTTGTGTGCCGGGTATAGGTTGCGGGTGCTTGCGTTGCACGCGAAATTCGCTATAGGCCGCCCTTCGCTGCCGCCACGCGCCAAACGGTGCACGGGCGGCATTATCACATTACTCTAAGATTTTTCAGGAACAGGTGCCGCGATGGCTGTCCCCAAAAGAAAAACATCTCCTTCGCGTCGGGGTATGCGCCGTAGCCATGATGCGCTGCAGCCCCAGGCGTTTCACGAGTGCTCGAACTGCGGTGAGCTGAAGCGCCCGCATAATCTGTGCCCTTCGTGTGGCCATTACAACGGTCGCGAGATCATCGCGGTCGGCCTGTAAGATTGCCGCCTTTAGGGGGAGGTGAACGTCGATGAGTCTGCCGCGTATCGCTATCGATGCGATGGGCGGCGACGAGGGCGTTCGCAACATGGTGGCGGGCGTCGCGCTTGCCCACCTTCGCGATTCCCGAACCCGTTTCCTGCTGGTTGGTGATGAGGGGCAGATTGCCCTCGCGCTGGATGCCCATGCTGGCCTGCGGGCGGCTTGCGCCATTCTGCACGCCGATGACGTTATCAGCGGCGAGGAAAAGCCCAGTCAGGCCCTGCGCCGTGCCCGCACCACCTCGATGGGGCTGGCGATCAACGCGGTGAAGGACGGCGAGGCCGCCGCCGCGCTGAGCGCGGGCAACACCGGCGCGCTGATGGCGATGGCCAAGCTGGCCCTGCGCACCATGCCGGGGATAGACCGGCCCGCGCTTGCCGGGCTGCTGCCCACGCTTGGCGATGCCGATCTGGTGATGCTGGACCTTGGCGCCAACACCGAGTGCAATAGCCGCAATCTGGTGCAATTCGCCATCATGGGCGCGGCCTATGCGCGCATCGTGACCCGCCGCGCCTGCCCAAGGGTGCGTTTGCTCAACATCGGCTCCGAGGATATCAAGGGTACCGATACCCTGCGCGATGCCGCCGCACAGCTCAAGGCCGCCTCGGGCGAACTCGCCATGGCTTTTGACGGCTTCATCGAGGCCGACAAGTTGTGCCGGGGCGATGTCGATGTCGCGGTAAGTGACGGCTTCTCCGGGAACATCGCGCTGAAGGCGATCGAGGGAACCGCGCGTTTTGTCGGCGATCTCCTGCGCCGCAGCTTTGCCTCGTCGCTGCGTTCAAAGCTGGGCTTTCTGATTTCCAAGCCGGCCACGGGCCTGCTCAAGCATCATCTCGATCCCAACAACCATAATGGCGCGATTTTTCTGGGCCTGAATGGCATTGTGATAAAAAGCCATGGCAGCGCCAATGCGCTGGGCGTGGCCAATGCCGTGGCGGTAACCGTGCGGCTGGTGGAGGAAAACCTGACCGAACGTATCGCCGCCGATCTTGCCCGCATCGGGTCAGAATCGTTTCGCCCCAATGGTTCCACCACCAACCCGGCCGGAGAGGTGCAGCCATGACCCGTCGTTCCGTACTCATCGGCACCGGCTCGGCGCTGCCGTCGCGCGCTGTCTCTAACGCGGACCTCGCCGCGCAGATCGACACCAGCGACGAATGGATTGTCGAGCGCACCGGCATTCGCAACCGGCACAGTGCCGCTCAGGGGGAAACCACCGGCACTCTGGCTACCGCAGCGGCACGCAACGCCATGGCTGCGGCGGGCG
>CAIWFP010000487.1 GCA_903911985.1 uncultured Sphingomonadales bacterium | reverse complement strand
CGGCATCTCCGCCGACATGCGCGACAAGGCTCAGGTCGAGGGCATGGTCCAACGCGCCGTCGATGAATTCGGCGGGCTCGACAGCCTCGTCACCAACGCCTCGCAACTGTCGCCCAACGTCCTGCTGGAACACAAGACCGACGAGATGCTGGCCGATACGCTGGCGATGGGCGTGTGGGGCACATGGTGGGCAATGCGCGCCGCCTTTCCGCACATGAAGGCGCGCGGCGGCGGCACGGTGGTCAATTTCTACTCGATCGACGCCGATACCGGTGCCTGGCTGCATTCCGACTACAACATCAACAAGATGGGCCTTCTGGGTCTGACCCGCAGCGCGGCCGTCGAATGGGGCCGCTTCAATATCCGCGTCAATTCCATCGCGCCAACCGGCATGGGCCAGGTCTTTGCCCAGCTGGTCAAGGATGTGCCCGGCTTTCTCGACATGGCCACCGCGACAAACCCCTTGAAGCGCGCCGGCGATCCCGAAACGGACATCGGCCCGGTGGTTGTCTTTCTCGCCTCGGAAATGTCGCGATTCATCACCGGCGAGATGATCAACGTCGATGGCGGGCAGAACCTGCCCGGCTATGTCAGCATTCCGCACAATCTGGACGAGATGGAGAAGGGCACCGCATGAAGCCTGCCAGCATCCTTGCCGAGGAAGAGGCCGTACCCGAGGTCGAACTGTCGCCGAGCGTCATCCGCATCCTCAGCGGGGCGCTGGACGCCATCGCGGCGCGCGGGGTCAAGCGGCTGTCGATGAGCGACATCATTGATGCCAGCGGCGTCTCTCGCGGGACGTTGTATCGCTATTTCTCGAACAAGGATCAGGTGCTGTCCGCCGTGGCGGAGTTCGTCTGCACCGGCTTTGAAAGCGGCATCCGCGAGGCCGGCAGGGGGCAAACCGATCCCATCGAACGCCTTCGCGCGGTGATGCGGTTCTATTCGCGCTACACCGAGGAAAACACCCCCGGCCGCATCTTCGAAGTCGAACCCGCCTTCCACCTCGCCTTCTTCCGCAGCCGGTTCAACCGTTACAATCAGGCGGTGCTAGACGCGCTGGAGCCGACCTTCGACTATCTCGACGGCTTGATGGGCAAAGCGGTGAACCGCGACGGATTTGTTGAAATGCTGGTGCGAATCCAGCTGAGCACAATGCTGGTTCCTGCCGGCAAAGAATGGGAGAAGCTTGTGAACGATACGGCAGACAACATCCTGAAATGGGCGTTGACAATTGCCACCGTGCGCGAGCAGTCAAAAGAAGGAACACAATAATGGCCACTGCCGCTACACTCGATGCAACTGATCTCAACAGCTTTGCCGACAAGGCAACCGCCGATGCGATGGTCGCCAAGGCGAAGGAACTGCGCCCCCTGCTGATGGCCGAGGCGGCCGCTGGCGAAGCGCAGCGTTCGCCAACCAAGGCGGTCGAAAAGGCGCTGTTCGACAACAACATCCTCTCGGCCATGCTGCCCAAGCGGCTGGGCGGCGTGGGCCTTTCGTTCACCGATTTCTGCCGGATGCAGCTCGAGATCGCCAAGGGCGACCCCGCCATCAGCTGGGTGGTGCAGATCATCAACGGCACCAGCTGGGTAACCAGCCTTGCCCCCGACAGCGTTCAGGATGCCGTCTTCGCCAATGGCCCGACCACGGTTTGCGGCGCCTATAACCCCCCCGGCAAGGCCCGCAAGGTCGATGGCGGCTGGATCATCAATGGCGCCTGGCCCTATACCTCGGGCTCGCGCCAGTCGAAATGGGCGCAGCAGGGCGTGGTGCTGGAAGGCTATGAAGGGCCGGTCGTGCCGGGCATTTCGATGTGCTACATCCCCTTTTCCGACCTCACCATCACCGACAGCTGGTATGTCACCGGCATGCAGGGCACCGGGTCCGACACCAGCGTCGCCAAGGATGTGTTCATCCCCGAAGGCCAGATGGTGCTGATGGACGAGCGCGCCGGGCAGATCGACCGCACCAAGCGCCACTTCGGCGCGCCGTCGGATGTGCTGCCGGTGGTGCCTGTGGTCCGCACGACGGGCATCGCCCAGTTGATCGGCGCGGTGGAAGCCATGCTGGAAATCGTGCGCGATGAAGCCGCCAAGAAGCCGGTGCTGACCACCACCATCGGCCCGCGCATCAACTCGGGTGCCTATATGCGCGATCTGGGTGAGGTGGCGGCGATGGTCGATACCGCCAAGCTGATCCTGTTCCATCTGGTCGGCGATTTCGACCGCATCGGCCTGACGGACAGCGAGTTGTCGCTGGAAGACAAGGCCCGCCACCGCGCCCAATGCGCCCAGATGATCAAGCTGACCCATGGTGCGTCGGAGCAATTGATGTTTCTGGCGGGCTCTTCGGCCTTCTCGCTCGACAAGCCGATCAGCCGCTACTGGAAGGATGTCTCGATGGGCCTGCGCCACATCCAGAATATTCCGACCATCGGTTATGAGATCTATGGCCGCGTGATCGCCGGCGGTGCCATGATCTCGCCGCCCGGCGCGTTTTAACCGGGGAACAGATGAGTCGACGATTTATGCCAGGGCTTGATGAGCTTGTCTCATGGAGCCTTGGCATAGGCCCGTGCCGCGTTTGAGCATATGCAAGCCGTGATGCGGCGGCATATCAGCGATCTGGCATAAGCCGCGCGCGGAAGAATTCGAGGATTTCGTCGCGTGCCTGAACCGTTGGCTGGCCGGCCTCGTCAATGAGGTGCAGCGTCACCACGCTGTGCGGCGTTTTCAGCGGGGCGTCCGGGTTGGCGGCGCTGTCGGGCAACACCTTGCCGATGAAGCGATCACCCAGCGCCTCGCCATAGGCGGCAAACCGCTCGGCCCGGCAAAAACTGTCGCCCGCGAAGCGATAGGCCAGCACGGTGAGGTCGTCCGCCTCCATCCGCGCCTTGACGGCGGCCAGCTCGTCAGGGTCGATGGCGAGGCCCGAGGGATTGTGCATCGGCAAGGACGGCTGTGACAGCACTGGCGCGACAACCGCCTTTTCCAGCATCATGGATAGCGCGAAATTGCCGGTAAAGCACATGCCGATGGCGCCGACGCCCTTGCCGCCGCATTCCTGGTGGGCCTGTGCCGCCAATGCCCGCAGCCACCGCGTCACCGGGCTGGAAGCATTGCTGGCAAAGGCGCGAAACTCCCGGCTGATGCAGGCGCGCGCCAGCGTCAGCATCGCCTGACCGGTGCCCGGCATCACCCCATCCTCACCATACAGCGACGGCATATAGACCGTCAGCCCGGCATCGCGCACCCAGCGGGCAAAGCGCGCGACATAGGGGCTGATCCCCGGCATTTCCGCCATGACGATCACCGCCGGGCCGCTGCCTGCCACATAAACGCGTTTGGTGACGCCCAGCAGGGTAATCTGCCGCAGTTCAAAATCGTCCAGCGGATCGCGAAAATTGCGGTCGATGCTTGTCATCCTGCCTCCCGGTTTCAAACGATGCGACGGGCCTTCCCGCTGATCAGCCAACACACGCCGACGAGGCACAGCGCGAAAATGCCGAACATTGCCAATAGCCGTTACCTCCCATTCACACATCGGTCGGACGCCTGCTGAACGATAGGCCCGCCAGCAAAAATTTCGGACGCGCGGGCATTTTGATCTGGATCAAATCCCATCCCCGGCAAATCTGCATAATGATACACATTAAACAATAATTGTATAACAAGTTGATTTGCGCGCAGGCGCCCGGAGAGGATCAAAGACAATGGCCACACAGTTGAAAGCAGCCGACACCCAGCACGCCACCGGCTACAATCTGGAAGCTGAAAAGGAAATGGTCGGCCGCGCGCGCGAATTGCAGCCGCTGCTGGTGAAGCACGCCTCCTATGGCGATGAACATGGCGTTCTGCATCCCGATGTCTTTGCCGCGCTGACCGATGCCGGTTTCTGGGCGATGGCCGCACCGCGCCGCTGGGGCGGGCTTGGCACCAGCGTCCGGGCGATGTCGCTGGTGGGCTATGAACTGGCCAAGGCCGATCCGTCGGTGGGCTGGGTCTATACCGTGCTGCACGGCACCACCTGGGTCGCCAGCCTCGGGCCGGACGCCTTGCAGGAAGCCATCTTCGGCGGCGGGGCCGAACATCCGGTCATCTGCGGCATCGCCAATCCTCCCGGCACCATGGTCGAGGTTGACGGTGGCTACATCGTCAACGGCCGCTGGCCCTATGCTTCGGGTTCGGCCCATGCCAGCTGGGCGCAGCTGGGCGTGGCGACGGTGGACAAGGACGGCCATCACGGCGGCGGCTTTGCCTATCTGCG
>CAIWFP010000486.1 GCA_903911985.1 uncultured Sphingomonadales bacterium | reverse complement strand
CGGTTGCAATGGGGTAATGGGCAGGCCTGTGGATGGGCAGTCTTCAGCCGCCCTGCTTGGTCAGCCAGACGCGTAGCGTCGAATAATGCGAATGGTCTGGAAGCAGGTGCAGCGCCTGGCAGCCCGGCAGCGCCGCAGCCAGCGCCCGCGCCATTGCCGGCGGCACCCAATTGTCGGCCTCGCCCTGCCAGATGGTGACAGGGTGAGAAATCGTTGGCAGAATCGCCGCCCAATCACCGACATAACCGGCGATCTCTGTCGCATAGCCGACGCCGCCATCCCCCAGCCCGGCGCGCAAATTGGCGGCCATACCTGCCCGAAACGCCGGATCGGAGGCCAGCGCCTTGTCCCCCCCTCGGGCCGAGGCCAGCAGCGCCCTCGCCAGCAGCCCGGGGGCAAGCCGCGCCGCCAGCGCCTGCACGCGGACCAGCGCGGCGAAGCACGCGCGATGCCGAGCCGCCATGACGAATACAGCCCCACCGGCCATTTGCGGCAACAGCGATGGCTCGGCCAGCGGCGCCGCCGGCGCGATCAGTTCCAGCGCCAGATCGCATTCGGGCAGCCGGTTTGCGATTTCCAGTGCTACAAATGCACCCAGCGAAAACCCCGCCAGCCGCAAACGCCCGGAAGCACTGAATGCCTGCGCCCGTTGGCGTACCGCATCCGCCAGCCAATCGAACCGTGCCGCCAACCCAGCGGCTGCCGGCATGGCGGCGCGATCAGGCGCCCACCAATCCGCCGGCATCGCGCCGCCAAACAGATTAAGCTCACACGGCGAGCCGGGCAGTCCATGGCAATAGATCAGCGGAATGACCGCCCCCCTCAAAACGGCAGCTTGAACCCCGGCGGCAGGCCCAAGCCCTGTTGCGCCTTGGCCAGCTCGGCGCCTGCCACTTCATCGGCCTTGGCGCGGGCATCGTTGAAGGCGGCAGTAATCAGATCCTCCAGCAGACCCTTTTCGGCCGGGGTCATCAGGCTGTCGTCAATCGCCACACCGACAACCCGCCCCTTGGCGGTGGCGCGGATCTTCACCAGCCCGCCGCCAGAGACGCCCTCGACCTCCAGCCCATCCAGCGTGGCCTGCGTCTCGTTCATCTGCTTCTGGATGGTCTCGGCGGCGGCTTGCGCGGCCTTGATCATATCTTCCATCGATTTCATGCGAAGTCACTCCTATGCGCGATAGCCACCAGAGCGTGCGGGAAATGGCCTGCGTTGTTCGCCGCCCCCGCGCTCTTGCTCGATAAATTGTGCCTGCGGGAAGGCCGCCAGAGCCGCCGCCACCAGCGGCGAGGTCATCAGTGCCGCACGCGCATCGGCCTCTCGCGCCTGCCCGGCCTCCACGAGGGTCGGCGCGCCGCCAGACGGGCGCCTTTCCACTTCCCAATAGTCGCCAAAAACCTTCTGCAGGCCAGCCTTGATCTCGGCGGTAATATCATCGGGAAAACCCGGCGCCTGCTCATAGACCAGCCGCCCGCCATTCTGGCTCTGGGCCTGATCATGGACCAGTTCCACCACCCGCACCTGCGCGCGCAGCATCATGCCGAAAGACAGGCGCTGGTCGTAATGGCTGTGCTCGACCCGCTCGACCAATGCCGCCCAGTCCATGCCCACAGGAACCGCCGGGACCTGCGCCGCCGGCGCCGCCCCGGCCGACCCGGCTCCCGGCCCACTCGCCGACCCGGCACCCATGCCCCCCTGTGCCGCCATCTCCTCCAGCCGCTTAACCAGCTGGCCGGGGTCGGGCATGTCGGCGGCATGCAGGCAGCGCAGCAGCGCCATTTGCGCGGCCACCAGAGGATCCGGCGCGGTCTTGACCTCGTCATGCCCCTTCAGCAGCAATTGCCACAGCCGGTGCAATTGCCCGGCACTCATCGCGGCGGCCCATGCGGAAACGCCAGCGCGCTCCTCGGCGGAAATGGCGCCGATATCCTCTCGCCCTACCTGACACACGGTAATCCGGTGGGTCAGCTCCATGGCGCTGCGGATCAAGGCAATCGGCTCCACCCCCAGGGCAAACTGCTCCGCCACCAGATCAAGGAGCGCGGGCGCATCCCCTTCCAGCAGCGCGCCAAACAGGCGGCGCTGGGCACTCTTGTCGGCCAGCCCCAGCATGTCGCGCACCTGGCGCGCGGTTACAGACGAATGCCCAACCAGATCAGCATGGGCAATCGCCTGATCGAGGATCGACAACCCATCACGCACCGAGCCCTCGGCAGCCTCTGCCACCATGGCCAGCGCCTCGTCCTCGACCTCCACGCCTTCGGCCTGACAGATTGCGCCGAAATGGCTGGCCAGCAGCGGCGCGGGGATCCGCCGCAGATCAAACCGCTGGCACCGCGACAGCACGGTGACGGGCAGCTTGTCGACCTCGGTGGTGGCAAACAGGAATTTCACATGCGCCGGCGGCTCTTCGAGCGTTTTCAGCAGCGCGTTGAATGCGTTGCGGCTGAGCATGTGGACTTCGTCGATGATATAGATCTTGTAGCGGGCGGAAGCTGCGGCATAGCGCACCGCCTCGATGATCTCGCGCACATCGTCCACGCCGGTGTGGCTGGCGGCGTCCATCTCCTGCACATCGATGTGCCGCCCCTCGGCAATGGCGACACAGGGCTCGCACACACCGCAGGGGTCGATCGTCGGGCCCCCGTGGCCATCAGGCCCGATGCAGTTCAGCGCCTTGGCGATCAGCCGCGCGGTAGAGGTCTTGCCCACCCCGCGCACGCCGGTCATCAAAAAGGCATGGGCCAGCCGCTCGCGCCGAATCGCATTGGCCAGCGTCTGCACCATGGCCTCCTGCCCGATAAGCTGGCTGAAGGTCTGGGGGCGATATTTGCGGGCCAGCACGCGATAGGGCTGCCCGGCGGGAGCCACCGGCGCACTCACCGGCACCGGCACAGGCGCGGCAGCAGGCGCATCCCCGCCAAACAGCGCCGATTGCCCGGCCGCCTCCAGCTCGGCAGCGCTGGGGCCGATATCGTCCTCCCCGTCTTGGATTTCGGGGTCGCCGAAAATTTCGGGTGAATCATCCATCATCCAAGGTTACGAGGTCGCGCGCGGATTGTCGAATGGCAGCGTGAAGCTAATCCGGTTAATTCGGGGGGCCCCGTATTTCGCGCCGAACAAATCCCAAAGGAGCGTCT
>CAIWFP010000485.1 GCA_903911985.1 uncultured Sphingomonadales bacterium | reverse complement strand
GGCGGTCAACGGCTTCGCCCTGGGCGGCGGTTGCGAACTGGCGATGATGTCCGACTTCATTCTGGCCGCCGACACCGCCAAGTTCGGCCAGCCCGAAATCAAGCTGGGCGTCGCGCCGGGCATGGGGGGCTCGCAGCGCCTAACCCGCGCCGTGGGCAAGGCCAAGGCGATGGAACTGTGCCTTACCGGCCGGATGATGGACGCGGCCGAGGCCGAGAGCGCCGGGCTGGTAGCTCGCGTAATCCCGCTGGCCGAGCTGGTCGACGAGGCGCTGAAGACCGCCACCACCATCGCCGGCATGCCGCGCATGGCCGCCATGGTGAACAAGGAAATGGTCAACGCCGCCTTCGAAACCACGCTGGATCAGGGCCTGCTGCATGAACGCCGCCTGTTCCAGATACTCACCGCCACCGAGGACAAGGCCGAAGGCATGGCCGCGTTCATCGAAAAGCGTCCGGGTGTGTGGAAGGGGCGCTGAGGCGTCCGTTCGAAACTGGCAGCCATAGTACCGTTATCAATTAGGGAGAATGCTCATGCGGATCGCGTTTATCGGCCTGGGAAACATGGGCGGCGGCATGGCTGCCAATCTGGTGAAGGCCGGACACATCGTTCGCGCCTTTGATCTGGCGGAGCCGGCGCTGGCGCGGGCCCGCGAGAATGGGTGCGAAACCTTCGCCACGGTGCGTGAGGCGGTTCAGGGCGTTGAGGCCGTGGTGTCGATGCTGCCCAATGGGGGCATCGTCAAATCAGTCTATTCCGGCGATGTGCTGGGCCATGCGCCCAAGGCGGCCCTGCTGCTCGATTGTTCGACGATCGACGTTGCCAGCGCCCGCGAAGTTGGCGCCGCCGCGCTGGCGCAGGGCTATGCCATGGTTGACGCGCCGGTGTCGGGTGGCATCGCCGCCGCCAATGGCGGCACGCTGACCTTCATGGTGGGTGGCACCGATGCTGCATTTGCCGCCGCGCAGCCCATACTGGACGCCATTGGCAAGACCGTTATCCACGCCGGCGAAAGCGGTGCGGGACAGGCCGCCAAGATCTGCAACAACATGCTGCTCGGCGCCAGCATGGTGGCCACCAGCGAGGCCTTCAAGCTCGCCGAACGGCTCGGCCTTGACCTGCAGACCTTCTATGACATTTCGTCGAAGGCCTCGGGTCAGTGCTGGTCGATGACTTCCTATTGCCCGGTCCCGGGTGTCGGGCCAACCACCCCGGCCGACAATGGCTATCAGGGCGGGTTTGCCACGGCGCTGATGCTGAAGGATCTGAAGCTGGCCATGGCGGCGGCTGGCGATGTCGGCGCGCCCGTGCCCATGGGGCATCTTGCCGAGGAGCTGTACAAGGCTTTCGACGCGGCCGGTAACGGCGGTCTGGATTTCTCGGCGATCATCGGGACTCTGTAAGGGGCGAAAGGCGGGGTTGTTCTGTCGCGGGGGCCATGCCGTCAAGGGATGGAGTTATGTCCCACCGTCAGTCTGTTCACCCTCGGGCCCCGGCCACAATGGTGTCTAATATCCAGCCCATCTCCTGATGGAGAGGGGCGTTTTTGTGTGGGGTGGCGAGGGCTGACTTGTGCGGGATTGGGCTCAGGATTGGGTGCAGCGGATTATCGCGGCCGACGTTGCCGAGTGGGTGTCAATGTCCCGCGAGGGGCCCCTTTGCGCCAGCCTTCAGCGCCCGGTAAACCGGGCCTCGCGCCGTTCAAACACCGCGGCGACGCCCTCCGCATAGTCGGCGGTTGGCTTCAGGCGACTTTGCTTGGCATGTTCCCGGGCCAGGGCTTCCACCACCGCATCGGCCAGACCGGCCCGCATGGTCTCGCGGGTTTCGATCAGCGCCAGTGGCGCGTTCCGGGCGATTTCGCGGGCGAAATCCAGCGCCGCCGCGCGCAGGTCGGATGACGGGACAAGGCGATCAGCCAGACCCCAGGCCAGGGCCTCCTCGGGCTTGTAGCGCGCTCCGGTAAGGAACATCTGGCCGGCCCGCTGCGCGCCGATGAGGCGCGGCAATGTGTGGGTCAGGCCAAATCCCGGATGGAAACCCAGTGCGACGAAATTGGCCGAAAACCGGGCCTCTGGCGCGGCGATGCGGAAATCCGCGGCAACCGCAAGGCCAAGGCCAGCCCCGATCGCCGCGCCCTGAATGGCGGCGACAATCGGCTTGCGATTGCGGAACAGCGCCTTGACCCGGTCATAGAAGGCCAGCAGCGGATCGGCGGCATCGGTGCCCATGCCATCGCCGGGAGCGGCAAGATCCGCCCCCGCGCAGAAAATGCGGCCCTCTGATTGCAGGACCAGGGCCCGGCATTCCGGATCTTGGTCCGCCACGGCCAGTGCATCGCTCAACATTTGTAGCAAACGGACATTGGCGTGGTTATGCGGCGGGTTGGCGAAGGTCAGCACGGTAACATGGCCGATTGTTTCAACGGTCAGCGTCTCGTTCATGCCGGTTTCTCACTCATGGTCTTGTATCCATCAAATTGCGGGCGACCACCATGCGATGGACTTCCGAAGGGCCGTCATAAATCCGCATCGTGCGGATGCGGCCGGAGAACAGGTGCAGCGGCATTTCGCGGGTCATGCCCATGCCGCCAAAGCATTGCATGGCATTGTCGACCACCTGCTGCGCCATCTCGGTGGCGAAAATCTTCAGCATCGAGATCTCGTTGCGCACGTCGATGCCGTTGTCGAGCTTCCACGCGCAATCATAGGCCATTAGCCGCGTGGCGTGGATCTGCATGGCGGCGTCCGCCACCCACCATTGCACCGACTGCCGCTCGGACAGCTTGTGGCCGAAGGTTTTGCGCTGCGGGGCATAGTCGCGCATCATGTCGAGCGCGCGTTGCGCCGCGCCGATGCACCAGGCCGCCATTTCCATGCGGCGCGTGCCCAGCCGCACCTGCATCGGGCCAAAGCCCTGCCCTTCGGTGCCGAGCAGCTTCCAGCCGGGCACGCGGCAATCCTCCAGTAGCACCTCATAGGTATATTCGCCGCCCAGCATCGGGATGCGCCGCAAGACGTTGAAACCGGGCGTGCCGCGATCGACGAGAAAGGCGCTCATCCCGCCGCGCGCGCGCTTTTCGGGGTCCGTGATGGCCATCAGTATGGTGAAGTCGGCCTCGGCGGCGCGGGTGATCCAGATCTTGCGGCCATTGATCACCCAATCGTCGCCATCCCGCACGGCCCTTGTCTGCATCCCCGCCGGATCGGAGCCCGCGCCCGGCTCGGAAATGCCGATGGCCGAGATGGTTTCGCCGCGCGCATAGGGGGCCAGATAGGCTTCGCGCTGGCGTTCGTTGACCGTGGTGGCCAGCATGCGCAGATTCGGTGAATCCGGTGGCAGCGTGTATTTGGCCACCGTGCTGCCCAGCGCCTCGTTGACCGCGACCAGCGCCACATGCGGCATCCCCAGACCACCGACTTCGGCGGGCGCGTCAAGGCTCCACAGGCCCAGATCTTTGGAGACGGCGTCGATCCGCTGGCGTTCCTCGGGCGAGAGATCGGCGTCCTGCCCGCTCGTCTCGCGCTCCATCACCGCAGCCTCCAGCGGCATCAGTTCCTGCGCCACGAATTTCTGCACGAGATCGCGCAGCATGCGGTGGTCGTCATCCAGTTCGAAATTCATGAATGCCTCTGTTTGCCGGGGGATGCCGTATAGTGGCTGAGGAACAGGGCGATGGCCTGTTCGATGATTTCCGCCATTTCGCCATGCGAAACGATGCGCTGGCCAATCAGCGCCGGCCAGAATGCCCGGCCCTTGATCAGGTCGCGAAACTGGCTGGCGGCAAGCGCGGGGTCGTTCACCGAGAGAGCCCCGTGGCGGTGCGCTTCGGCCATGAAGCCGGCAAGCGCGCCGCCATCGCCCTCGTCGTCGGGGAAATGTGCCGCCAGCGAAGGGTCGCGCCCGGCCTCGTTGACCAGCAGGCGCACCATTTTCATGAAGGCGCGCGAGGT
>CAIWFP010000484.1 GCA_903911985.1 uncultured Sphingomonadales bacterium | reverse complement strand
CCCAGTCTTTTCGCGCCTCAGCGCCCAGTCTTTTCGCGCTTCAGCGCAAAGTGTATTTCTTTGCCTTGTCGGCCATCAGAGCGGTGCGATCGACCTGAGGCACGCCGACCGGATTGCCGATCTGCGGGAACTTGAGGCCATTGGCCAGAGCCACCGAGCGGGGCATGTCGAGGCTCTGCCAGATCGCCTTGATCGACCCCTGAATGGCGGCCGGCGGCTTGGCGGCAATCTGCAAGGCCAACTCATGCGCGCGCGTCCACAGCGCATCGAGCGGCACGACCTCGCTGACGAGGCCGATCGCCTTGGCGTGTTCGGCGGTAACCCGCTCGTCATTGCCCAAAAGCACCATGCGCAGCACATCCTGCAGCGGCATCTTGTAGGTCATGCCGATGGGTTCGAGCGCGCTGGTCATGCCATAGGTGACGTGCGGGTCGAAGAAGGTGGCCTCTTCCGAGGCGATGATGATGTCGGCCTCGTTCAGCCAGTAGAAGGCACCGCCCGCCGCCATGCCATGGACGGCGGCAATCACCGGCTTCCAGCAACGCTGCGATTTGGGCCCCAGCTTGTCGCCCGGGTCTTCGCAGTGCCAGATATTGTTGAGATCGACCACGGGGGTATCGTTGCCGCCGGTGATTGCCCCTTTCACATCCGCCCCGGTGCAGAATGCCCGGCCCGGCGCCGCGCGCAGGACCACCACGTGAATATCGTCGGTCCAGCTGATCTTTTGCCAGACCTCGGCGAATTCCTCCATCATCTGCCGGGTGAAGCTGTTCATCGCCTCGGGGCGATTGATGGTGATGGTTGCGACATGGTCGGCAACGTCGAACAGGATGGTTTGGTAGGTCACGCTTGACACTCTCCGATTGGGCGTATGATATGTAACGAGGTTATATAACTGGTAGATATAATGACAAGCATGATTCCCCCGTCGCTGCGCGAGGCCGTAGAGCGGCAATCCGGCGGGGTCATCGTCGCCGAGAAACTGCGCGGCGGTGGTGGCGCATCGCGGCAGGGGGCCGAGGTTACGCTGCGGCAAGCCGATGGCAAGGAATTACTCTGCTACCTCGCCTGGGACGGGCG
The DNA here is from genome assembly GCA_903911985.1 of uncultured Sphingomonadales bacterium. Lineage (GTDB taxonomy): Bacteria > Pseudomonadota > Alphaproteobacteria > Sphingomonadales > Sphingomonadaceae > Novosphingobium. The sequence continues at coordinate 1,846 of CAIWFP010000484.1, read as the reverse complement.
GGCGGCGGACCCTGCGCGCATGCCGTTTTTCCAGCGCGAGACCGCGATTCTGGCCGCGCTGTCGGGGCCCTTGGCCGACAGTGGTGTGCGGGTGGCGCGGCTTGTCGCCCACGAGCCGTCGCATCTGGCCCTGATGAGCGAATTCGTCACCGGTGACGACCGTTTTGCCCGGGCGGCTGATCAGGCCGCCGTCACGCGCGATTTCATGCGGCAGCTGGCCTTGCTCCACAAGGTGGATGCCAGCCATCCCGCTTTGGCCGCTCTGGGCGATCCGACCGTGCCGCCTTCGGTGCCGATCAGGGCGCGGGTGGCGCAGCTCAAGCTGGACAATCTCGCCACGGTGCCCGATCCGCTGCTGCAACTGGCGCTGGGGTGGCTGGCCGACAATGTGCCGGAAGACGCCGGCCCGTCGATGGTGTTGCACGGCGATGCCGGGCCGGGCAATTTCCTCCATGACGGCCATCAGATCACGGTGCTGGTCGACTGGGAGCTGGCCCATCTGGGCGACCCGATGGAGGATCTCGCGCAGATCTGGGTGCGCAGCCTGATCCAGCCGTTCCGGCCGATGCGCGAGGTTTTCGATGCCTATGAGGCGGCGGGCGGGGCCAGGGTGGATCTGGCCCGGGTGAAGTACCACCGGCTCTATTTCCAGCTGGGTTTTTCGGTGGCGGGCCATGCCGCGCAATATATGCCCGACGCCGCCGCCAGCCCGATGATCGGCGCCTCGCTGATGTACAACACGATGCACAAGCGGATCATGGTTGAATCGCTGGCCGAGCTGACCGGGCAGGTGCTCATCGACCCGGCCCTGCCCGATTGCCCGGCGGACTGGACCGACCGCACCTTCGCGGTGGCGCTGGACGATCTGAAGGATGAAATCGTCCCCGGCCTCACCAGCCAGCGCGCCTCGGCAAAGGCCAAGAGCATGGCGCGGCTGGTCAAATTCTGGCGGATGCGCGATCGTTATGGCCGCGCCTTTGACGATGCCGAAGTGGCCGAGATCGCCGCCCTGCTGTGCGAGGCGCCGGTGTCGCTGCTCGCCGCCCGTGCCGCCTTTGCCCACGCCCTTGCCGAGGGGCGCATCGATCGCGGCGCGGCCTTGCAACTTTGTCACAACCGCATGGTGCGCGAAACCTTCCTGATGGCCGATGCCATGGGTGCCCTGGCCACCACCGCCTATGAGAGATTGGACTGAATATGGCTGAAATCGACCTGACCTTCCGGCCCGAAGACGATTGCTATCACCCGCTCTCGGACGATCCCTATGAGACCGAAACCAACTGGTGGTCGTGGAATATCCCCGAGCGCAAGATGGGCGGCTGGATCCACGCGCCCTATTATCCCAACCGCAAGACGGTAACCTGGCGGGTGTTCCACTGGGGCCCGGACGGTTACGATCAGGCGCGCATGGCCTATTACAAGAAGGTCGAGGAAGTGCCGATGCCGGAGAATCCGGACCTGCGCGACATCACCTTCCCGGGCGGCGGGCACACACTCAAGATGCTTGAGCCCGGCATGAAGTACCACATCACCTTTGAGGACAAGGAACGCGATTTCGCGCTGGACTTCGTGTTTACCGGTGCCCATCCGCCCCGCCGTTTCGAACCCGGCGAGCCGCCCTTCATCCAGACGCCGCATTACGACCAGCTTGGCCGGGTGGTTGGCACGCTGCGCCTGCGCGGCGAGGATATTCCGCTCGACTGCTGGAGCGTGCGCGATCGCACCTGGGGGCCGCGTGGCGGGCCCTATGCCCAGAGCAAGAAGCAGAACTACGCCACCGATCTCGACCGGGTGGCCCAGCCCGGCGGCCCCCGCTGGCGCGAGATTGAGCGCGAGCGGGGCCGTG
>CAIWFP010000483.1 GCA_903911985.1 uncultured Sphingomonadales bacterium | reverse complement strand
GCTCGACATCACCGAGCGCACTGAACGCGCCGTGGAGCTGGCGCAAGCGCACCGGGCGGGTGAGGGTGAGCGAGTGGCCCGCGCCCGACTGCTCCTCCGCCGGGGCGCAGACCCAGACATCATCGGACAGCTGCGCCGCGATCGCCTCCAGCACGACCAGCCCTGCGGCGTTGATGCCATCGTCATTGGTGAGCAGGATGCGCATTGGGGCCACTTTCGGGTAGGCGGGAAGGGGCTGTTAAGCTGGGGTTAGCGCCTCGATACCGCCCATCCATGGGCGCAGCGCGGAGGGAACCTCGACGCTGCCATCGGCGCGCTGCCAGTTTTCCAGCACGGCGACCAGCGTGCGGCCCACGGCAAGGCCGGAACCATTGAGCGTGTGCAGGGGCCGCGTGCCCTTCTGCTGGATTTTTTTATCTATGGGGGCCGGGCGATAGGCGGCCTTCATGCGGCGCGCCTGAAAATCGCCACAGTTGGAGACCGAGCTTATCTCGCGATAGGTGTTCTGGCCGGGCAGCCAAACCTCCAGATCGAAGGTTTTGGTGGCGGAAAAGCCCATGTCGCCCGCGCAGAGCAGCATGCGGCGGTAGGGCAGGCCGAGGGCTTCGAGGATGTGTTCGGCGGCGGCGGTCATCCGCTCGTGTTCGGCTTCGCTCTGCTCGGGCGTGGTGATGGAGACCATCTCCACCTTGTCGAACTGATGCTGGCGGATGAGGCCGCGCGTATCCTTGCCCGCCGCCCCCGCCTCGCTGCGGAAGCATGGGGTGAGGGCGGTGAAGCGTAAGGGAAGTTCGGCCTCGGCGAGGATTTTTTCGCGGACCAGGTTGGTGAGCGAGACCTCGGCGGTGGGGATGAGCCAGCGGCCATCGGTCGTCTGGAACAAATCCTCGGCAAACTTCGGCAACTGCGCGGTGCCGAACACCGCCTCGTCGCGCACCAGCAGGGGCGGCGCGACTTCCTCGAAGCCGAACTTGGTGGTGTGGGTATCCAGCATGAACTGGCCCAGCGCGCGGTTCAGCCGGGCGATTTGGCCGCGCAGGTAGACGAAGCGGGCGCCGGAGACGGCCTGCGCGCTCTCGAAATCCAATCCCAGCGGCGCGCCGATGTCGAAGTGTTCGGCAGGCTGGAAGTCAAATGCCGGAATGGTGCCCCAGCGTTTTTGCTCGACATTCCCGGCCTCGTCCGCGCCCTCGGGCACATCGCTTGCGGGCAGGTTGGGGATGGCGGCCAGCGTCGCGTCCAGCGCGGCTTTGGCCTCGTCGGCCTGCGCGGAAAGCTGTGGCAAGGTCTGCTTGATATCAGCGACCTGTTGCATCACTTGCGCGGCCAGCGCCTCGTCCTTGGCGGCCTTGGCCTGCCCGATCTTCTTCGAGGCCTCGTTCAGGCTGGCCTGCAGGGTCTGCGCCTCATTGCCGAGGGCGCGGCACTGGGCGTCCGCGCTGAGGATATCGGCGCTGCCGCTCTCCAGCCCACGCTTCGCCAGCCCAGCGTCGAAGGCTTCCGGATTGTCGCGGATGAATTTGATGTCGTGCATGGGGATGCGCGGTATTGGCCCCGCCGCGCCCGGTCAAGCGCGGGCTGCATCCACAGCGGCGGAATTTGCCCCCGTGGCGCCCCAGTGGCGCCGATGTGGCGCCGATTTCGGGTGGTCCGGGGCGGCATCGCCGGGATAGCGTCCTCAGGGCGCGGCCAGCCGCTCCAGCCCGGCAATGGAGGTCAGCCAGTCGGAACAGGTCTTGATGCGCTGCAGCTTGTGCGTGTCCCTATGCGTCACCAGCCAGAAGCTGCGGGTGATATGGTGTTCGCCCACCACCCGCGTCAGCAGCGGATCGGCATCGCCGATGAAGCAGGGCAGCACGCCCACACCCGACCCGGCGGCCAGCAGGCGGTGCTGGGCCAGAATGCTCGATGACCGCAGCTTCGCGGTCAGGCCGGGGTGGAAGTCGTTCAGATAGCTCAGTTCCGGCGCGTAGAGCAGATCGGGAATATAGCCGACGAGGCGGTGCTCGGCGAGGTCGGCGGTGGTGGCGATCGGTGGGTGGCTGGCCAGATAGTCGGCGCTGGCATAGAGGCGCAGCGTATAGTCGGACAGCTTTCGCGCCATCAGCGGGCCCGCCTTTGGCCGCGACAGCTGAACCGCAATGTCGGCCTCGCGCTTGGAAGGGCTGAGAAAGCCGTTGGAGGCAACGAGATCGACCGTCAGCCCCGGATGGCGCTGGGTAAAGGCGCCGAGGTGGCGCGCCACGATCAGGCTGCCAAAGCCTTCGGAGACGCTGATGCGCACATGGCCGCTCAGCCCCTGGCCCGGGTCCTGACGTTCGATATCCGTGACCGCACGGGCCATTTGCTCAACCTGCGCCAGCAGCGCCTCGCCCGCCTCGGTGAGGATCTGGCCCTCGCGGGTTTGCTCGAACAGGGTGGTGCCGAGCCGGTTTTCCAGACGTCGCAGACGCCGCCCCATGGTGGTGGCATCGACCCTGGCGATGCGCGCCGCCCGCGCGAGTTGACCCGCCTGAGCGATGGCGAGAAAGGCCTGATAGTCGTTCCAGTTGATTGCCTGCATAATCGCAGGTTAGAATGGCATTCTTGGCCATTGCATGCAAGTTCGCGCTGGACCATCACTATGCGCTGATAAAAGTGAGAGGATATGAAGTGCCGCGCGCGATCGACTGCCTTGCCGGCAGTGGCGGCGCCGCGCACAAGGCTCGTCTCCATGATTGTGTAGGGTGCCGGTGAAGCGCGGTTCGCGCTGTGCCGGAAATTGCTGAATTTTGAGATCAAATTGAGGAATCGTGAAAATGGCTGCCATCCAAGAGATTGCCGAAACCCCCGAAGCTCAGGAAATCGCCGCTCTCGTCGCCCGGTCGCGCGTCGCGCAGGCGCAGATCGAGAACTATACGCAGGAGCAGGTCGATCGCCTGATCCGCGGCATGGTCTGGGCCGTGGCCAAGGAGGCAACCGCCGAGAAAATCGCCCAGCACACCGTCGATGAGACGCAGCTGGGCAATTACGACGGCAAGTATCTCAAGATCTTCCGCAAGACCCGCGCCACGCTGATGGATATCATCAACGACAAGTCTGTGGGCGTGATCGAGGAAGATCCGGTTCGCAACATCATCAAGATCGTCAAGCCGCTGGGCGTGATCGGCGCGCTGTCGCCCTCGACCAACCCCGAGGCGACGCCGGTGATCAAGGCGATCTCGGCGGTGAAGGGCCGCAATTCGATCATCGTGGCGCCGCACCCGCGCGCCAAGCTGACCAACAAGCTGATCTGCGACCTGATGCGCGATGCCCTCACCAAAATGGGCGCCCCGGCCGATCTCGTGCTCAGCATCGACCTTCCCTCGGTGGAGAAGACCAACGAACTGATGCGCCAGTGCGACCGCGTGCTGGCCACCGGCGGTACGCCGATGGTCAAGGCGGCCTATTCCTCGGGCACACCGGCATTGGGTGTTGGCGTCGGCAATGCCGTCATCACCGTGGACGATACCGCCGACCTTGACGATGCCGCCGAAAAGATCCGCATCTCCAAGACGCTCGACCTTGCCGCCTCCTGTTCATCGGACAATGCGGTCATCCTGCTCGATGCCATCTATGACGCCATGCTGGAAAAGCTGGTGCATCAGGGCGGTTATGTGGTTTCGCCCGAGGAAAAGGAGAAGCTGCAGGCGGTGATCTGGGTTGATGGTCACATCAACGCCAATGTTGTGGCCCAGCCGGCAGAAAAGATCGCCGGCATGGCGGGCTTTGGCCTGCCGGAAGGCAAGCGCTTCTTCATCGTGCCCGAAACCGGATATGGCCCCGAGTACCCCTTCTCGGGCGAGAAGATGACCGTCACCATGGCGCTTTACCGCGCCAAGGATCTCGACGAGGCCATTGTCCTGACCAACGCCATTCAGGCCTATCAGGGTCAGGGCCACAGCTGCGGCATCTATTCGAACTCGGATGAGAACATCCTCAAGCTCGCCATGGCCACCCGCACCAGCCGCGTGATGGTCAACCAGCCGCAGTCGGCCTCGAACTCGGGCAATCTGTGGAACGGCATGCGCCAGACCTTCTCGCTGGGTTGCGGCAGTTGGGGTGGCAATGCCACGAACAACAACATCACCTGGATGGATCTGGTGAATGTGACCTGGATTTCCAAGCCGCTGAAGCAGACCAAGGTGCTGCCGAGCGACGAGGACCTGTTTGGCAAGGACGTCATCGAACTGATCGGCTGAGGCGGGGCATACGCGCAAACGGCGAGAAAGCCGGGCATCGCCCCTGCCGCAAGGGGGGCTTTGCCTGTGCTGCCCCAATGCCATAACGCGCGGATGGATTAGCCGTTTGCGCATTTTCGGCCGCGGGTTGAAACGGTGTTTGACGCGGCTAATAGAACGGTAAAAGCCACAAGCTGGAGCGTTTGGCCCGATTTGATCAGGCTGAACGCTCCAGGGTAATCTGATCGACCGACCAATAACGACCGACTAATTCTGGCAGGATGCCCCGCGATGACAGGCCAATTTGCACTTAACGAAGACCAGCTGGCGATTCAGGACGCGGCGCGCCGGTTTACGGCGGATGCGATCACCCCCCATGCCGCCGGCTGGGACGAGGAGGGGCATTTCCCCCGCGATGTGCTGCGCGCGGCGGGCGAGATGGGCTTTGGCGCGATTTATGTGCGCGAGGAGAACGGCGGCATCGGGCTCGGCCGCGTCGAGGCGGCACTGGTGATCGAGGCGATGGCCTATGGCTGCCCGGCGACCAGCTCCTACATCTCCATCCACAACATGGCGACATGGATGATCGACGCCTTTGGCGACGCGGATGTGAGGGCGCGTTATCTGCCGCAATTGGTGGGCATGGAAACCCTTGCCTCCTATTGCCTGACCGAGCCGGGATCCGGTTCGGACGCCGCCGCGCTGCGCACCAGCGCGCGGCTGGATGGCGACCATTATGTGGTGAATGGCACCAAGCAGTTCATCTCCGGCGGCGGGGTCAATGATCTTTACGTGATGATGGTGCGCACCGGCGACGCCTCCACGAAAGAAGGAGGGGGCGCCAAGGGCATCTCCTGCCTTGTCATCGAAAAGGATATGCCCGGCGTTAGCTTTGGCGCGCCGGAAAAGAAGCTGGGCTGGCATGCCTCGCCCACGGCGCAGGTCGTTCTGGAGGATGTGCGCGTGCCGGTGGCCAACCGGCTGGGCGCGGAGGGCGAGGGCTTCAAGATCGCCATGGCCGGTATCGACGGCGGGCGGGTCAATATCGGCGCCGCCTCGCTGGGTGGTGCGCAGCGGTGCCTTGATGAGGCCGTTGCCTATACCAGGGACCGCAGGCAGTTTGGCAAGGCGATTGCCGAATTCCAGAACACCCAGTTCACTCTGGCCGACATGGCGACCGATCTGGAGGCCGCCCGCGCCCTGCTCTATATGGCTGCGGCCAAGGTGACCGAGGCGGCGCCCGACAAGACCCGCTTTGCCGCCATGGCCAAGCGCCTCGCCACCGACAATGGCTCGGCGATTGTCGACAAGGCATTGCAGCTGTTCGGCGGCTATGGCTATCTGCGCGACTATCCGATCGAGCGGTTCTGGCGCGATCTGCGGGTGCACCGGATATTGGAAGGAACCAATGAAGTGATGCGGATGATCATCGGCCGGGATTTGCTGAAATGAGCGGGCATGCCACCACCAGCGACATGCTGATCCGCACCGAGGGCGCAGCCGGCATTCTGTCGCTGAACCGCCCCAAGGCTATCCATGCCCTGACGCTGCCGATGGTGCGCGCGATGACGCAGGCCTTGCTGGGCTGGCGGGATGATGCGGCGGTAAAGGTGGTGATGATCGACCACGCGCTGGCGCCCGATGGCTACCCCAAGCTGTCGCGCGGTTTCTGCTCGGGCGGCGATATCAATCTGCTGCGGCAGTCGGCGCTGGAGGATGGCGGGGTTGCGGGGCGCCAGTTCTTCTACGAGGAATATCAGCTGAACCACCTGCTGTTCACCTATGGCCCGACCGGTGGGGGAGGCCCGACCGGTGGTGGACTGGGGCATGGGACAACGCCGGTGGTGGCCTTTATGGACGGCATCACCATGGGCGGCGGCGTCTGCATCAGCCAGCCCGCCAGCTTGCGCGTCGCCACGGAAAATACCCGCTTCGCCATGCCCGAAACCGGCATCGGCCTGTTCCCCGATGTCGGCGGCGGCTGGTTCCTGTCGCGTCTGGCGGGAAGGATGGGGCAATATCTCGCGCTGACCGGCGCCCGGCTGGACGGGGCGGAATGCCACTGGACCGGGCTGGCGACGCACTATCTGCCGTCTGCCAGCCTGCCGGAGGCCAAGGCGCGCATCATTGCCGGCGAGGCCCCGCAGGCGGTGCTGGACGCGTTGTCGGTGGCTCCGCCCGAGGCCAAGATCGCGCAGGCCGCCGGCGATGTCGCCCGCCTGTTCGCCTCCGACGTTTACGAGGATGTGCTGGCCGCGCTGACGGCGGATGGCGGCGAATGGGCGCTGGCCACGCTTACCGCGCTCCACACCAAGAGCCCGCAAACCTGCAAGGTGGCGCTGCGCCAGCTCGCCACCAGCCTGACCCAGCCCGACTTCGCGGCCAATATGGTCATGGAATACCGCATTGGCGCCCGGGTGCTGATGCTGCCGGACTTTGCCGAAGGCGTGCGCGCGGTCATCGTTGACAAAGACAACGCGCCGCGCTGGAACCCGCCCACGCCCGAAGGCGTGACGGGCGCGCTGCTCGACACCATATTCGCCCCGCTGCCGGCGCAAGAGGAATGGAAACCACTATGACTTACGAGACGATCCTGGTTGAACAACGCGGCGCGGTGACACTGATCACCATCAACCGGCCCAAGGCGCTCAATGCCCTCAATTCGCAGGTTTGCGCCGATCTGGTCGCCGCCTTCGCCGCCTTTGAGGCTGACGACAGCCAGGGCTGCGCCGTGTTGACCGGCTCGGGCGACAAGGCCTTTGCCGCCGGGGCCGACATCAAGGAAATGGCCGACAAGCCCGCCGCCGAATTCTTCCTCAGCGACTTCTTTTCCGATTGGACCAGCAAGCTCGTCAAGACCACGCGCAAGCCGTGGATCGCGGCGGTGGCCGGTTTTGCCCTTGGCGGCGGCTGCGAGGTGGCAATGATGGCCGATTTCATCATCGCGGCCGACAATGCCAAATTCGGCCAGCCCGAAATCAAGCTGGGCGTCGCGCCGGGCATGGGGGGCTCGCAGCGCCTAACCCGCGCCGTGGGCAAGGCCAAGGCGATGGACCTGTGCCTGACCGGCCGGATGATGGACGCGGCCGAGGCCGAGCGCAGCGGGCTGGTGAGCCGCGTGGTGCCCGCCGCCGAACTGGTGGACGAGGCGATCAAGACCGCGACCAAGATCGCCGGCCTGTCGCGCCCCGTCGTGCTGATGGCCAAGGAATCGGTCAACCGCGCCTATGAGACCACCT
>CAIWFP010000482.1 GCA_903911985.1 uncultured Sphingomonadales bacterium | reverse complement strand
CGGTTGAAGACCCATGGCACCTTCGATGCCGTGCTGGTGGCCGATACCACCCATTTCGCCGCAGCCGCCGCCTCGGCGCTGTCAAAGACCACCGCGGGCGGGCCACGTATTCTCGGCACCGAACTGTGGAGCCGCGATGCGACCCTTGCGCATACGCCCGCCCTGCAGGGTGCGCTGTTCGCGGCCTTGTCCGACACACGCTTCGTCCGCTTCGCCGAGAGTTACCGTGCCCGGTTTGGCGCGGGGCCAGACCGTATAGCCACACTGGGCTACGACGGAGTGCTGCTCACCTTGCGCATCGCGCATGACTGGTATCCGGGCACGCCATTCCCCACGGCGCGCCTGTTCGACCGCACCGGCTTTCAGGGGCTCGACGGCGCCTACCGCTTCGGCTCCGGCGAGGTGATCGAGCGCGCTCTGGAAGTGCGCGAGGTCCGCGCCGGCAGTATCGCCGTGGTCAGCCCTGCCCCGGCGCGGATTGGCGAATAGCCGCCACCGCTTGAGCAACCGGCTGCGCTTGGCGGCTAATTGTTGTTCTGGTTGCTGTGTGACTTGACCCTGACCGTTCCCACCGGGCTGGCAGTGGGTGTTGGGCTGGGTGTTGGGCTGGGTGCGGGGCTGGCTGGGGGGCTGGCTGAGGGAGCTGCGCCAGACTGGCGATCATTCTGGCCGTGGGCCTTGCCCAGCTTGATGTCGACCCCCTTGAGCGGAGCGCCCGCCCATAGCGGCTGAACCGCGAACCCCGCCAAAAGGGTGGCATAAAGCACCACATTCCTGCTGTTCATCGCCTGTCTCCTCTGCCGCAATGTTATGCCGCTGTGGCCCAATTCGATTGGGCCGTCGCGACCAATGGGCCCGCCCGGCTTAGCTGAAGGTGAATGGGCTGATATCATCACCACCAGATCTGCGGAAAAACCGGGGCTACCCGCTTCCCCGCGCGCCGCGCAAGCCCTAAGGTACCGGCATGGCTGAAGATCTGTTCGATACTCCCACGGGCCCTGCGGGCGAAGTCTACGATGGCTCGGCCATCGAGGTGCTGGAGGGGCTGGAGCCGGTTCGGCGCCGCCCCGGCATGTATATCGGCGGCACCGACGAGCGCGCCCTGCACCATCTCGCGGCCGAAGTGCTAGACAACGCCATGGACGAGGCGGTGGCGGGCCACGCCACCCGCATCGAGGTGGTGCTGGAGGAAGCGCCCGGCGCCGCGGGCCGCATCACCATTACCGACAATGGTCGCGGCATTCCCGTGGACGAGCATCCCAAGTTTCCCGGCAAGAGCGCGCTGGAGGTTATCCTCACCACGCTGCATTCCGGCGGCAAGTTTTCCGGCAAGGCCTATGCCACCAGCGGCGGCCTGCATGGCGTGGGCGTATCGGTGGTCAACGCGCTGTCCAGCCTCACCCGCGTGGAGGTGGCGCGCGGCAAGGAGTTGTACGCGCAGGAATTCAGCCGGGGGATCCCCACCGGGCCCATTCAGAAGCTGGGCGCCGTAGCCAACAGGCGCGGCACAGCCGACAGCTTCATTCCCGAGACCGAGATTTTCGGCCATGACGCCCGCTTCAAGCCCGCGCGGCTGTTCAAGCTGGCGCGCTCTCAAGCCTATCTGTTTGCGGGTGTGGAAATCCGCTGGTAATGCGCGCCCAGCCTGCTCGGTTCCGGGGCG
>CAIWFP010000481.1 GCA_903911985.1 uncultured Sphingomonadales bacterium | reverse complement strand
GTCCATGGCGGTGGTGGAATTGCGCAGCATCCATGCGAACAGGGTTTCGCGCCAGATGGCCATGCCCGGCTTGGCGGCGGGCACCAGCGTCTCGCGGCTAAGGAAGAAGCTGGTTTTCATCATGGCGAAGGGCCCGCCGCAAGCCTCGGTCTGGGCGAGGGCTGCGGGCACGTTGGTATTGTCGAGGAAGCCGAAGCGGATGATCATCCGCCAGAAGCCCTGCCCCACCTCGGTCACCTCAAAGCGCCGCTCCTGCGCCACATGCGGCACCTGATCGGTCACCACGGTCAGCACGACCACGCGCTCGTGGATAATCTTGTTGTGCTTGATGTTGTGGAGCAGGGCCGATGGCACGCCCGATTTGGCGGCGGTGAGGAAGATGGCGGTGCCCGGCACCCGCGTCGCGCTGGAACTGGACGAGCGCGCAAAGACCTCCAGCGGCAGGGCGTCCTCGCCCAGATTCTGGCGCAGCAACTGGCGCCCGCGCCACCATGTGGTCAGCATGGTGAAGATGATGAGCCCCACCACCACCGGCAGCCACGCCCCTTCGAAGAACTTTGCGGTGCCAGCGCCGAAATAGGCAAGATCAACGAAAGAAAAGAACACCAGCCCGATACCGGAGATCCACAGCGGCGCCTTCCAGATCTTGAAGATCACGACATATTGCATGGCGGTGGTAATCACCATGGTGCCAACCACGGCAAGGCCATAGGCCGGCAGCATCGAGGCCGAGCTTTTGAACACGATGACCAGCGTGCCCACCATCACCGCGAGAAACCAGTTGATCGCCGGGATATAGATCTGCCCCGCCATGGCCGAGCTGGTATGCTTGATCTTGAAGCGCGGCATATAGCCGAGCTGAATGGCCTGCTGCGTCACCGAATAGGCGCCGGTAATCACCGCCTGGCTGGCGATAACCGTGGCGGCCGTGGCCAGCACCAGCAGCGGGATCAGCCACTGCTTGCCGACCATCAGGAAGAAGGGGCTCTTGGCGGCGGCGGGGTGGGTGATGAGCAATGCCGCCTGCCCCATATAGTTGAGCAGCAGGCACGGCATCACGATATACAGCCAGCCCACGGTGATCGCCTTGCGGCCAAAATGGCCCATATCGGCATAGAGCGCCTCGACCCCGGTGATGGCGTAAACCACCGCCGACAGCGAGAGGAACGAGATCAGCGGGTGGCTCTGGAAAAAGGCGACGATGTACCAGGGGTTCAGCGGCTCCCACAACACCTGCGGGTGCTGGCCGATATTGACCACACCCATGGTGGCAATGGCGACGAAATAAATGAGCATCACCGGCCCGAACAGCTTGCCCACCTTGTCGGTGCCGCGCGCCTGAATGACAAACAGGCCGATGAGAATGGTAAGGGCGATTGGCACGATAAACGGGTGGAAGCGGGTAGAGACGACCTCCAGCCCCTCCACGGCCGAGATCACCGAGATGGCAGGCGTCAGCATGCTGTCGGCATAGAACAGGGCCGTGGCCAGCAACCCGCCCGCCACCAGAAACCGCATGCCCTTCATCTCGGGCAGCTTGCGGCGGATCAGCGCCAGCAGGGCCAGCGACCCGCCCTCGCCATTATTGTCGCAACGCATGACGATGAAGACATATTTGACGGTGACGACAATGATCATCGTCCAGAAAATCAGGCTGATAACGCCATAGATGTCGGTGGGATCAACCGTCAGCGGATTGGCCCCGGTCATGATCGCCTGCAGCGCATAGAGCGGGCTGGTGCCGATATCGCCGAACACCACGCCAATCGCGCCAATGGTCAGCGCGGCAAGGCCGGTGGGTACGGAATGGTGGTCACCCTCGGCCCCGCGCACATCGCTTGAGGAATCTGGGCTGCAAGGAGTTGGAGCAATCGCATCAGTCATCGCGGCGTCCGATCTATCGCAAGCCTTCCCTGACGACTCCGGCCGGCAGAAAGGTGCCCGCCTTTAGCAGTCACCCACCCCTCCCGCAATGCAGCATTACAGGCCCGGTTCCGGGCGTTTTCCCTGCCTGACCGTCAGGGAATCGCCCCCTCGGCCCGCGCCTGCGCGATCATCGCGTCGAGCCGGGTCAGCTCATCGGCCAGATGCGCGCGCCAGGGCGCATTGGCGGGCGTCCGGGCCAGCAGCGAAGCCCATTGCCCCCGCGCCGCCACCAGCTGCCCAGAGCGCGCCATGGCCAGCCCGAGGAAAAAGGGCGGCCCGGGCGCGGCGGGATCAGCCGCCCCGGCCTGCCGAAAGGCATAAAGCGCCCCCGGCCCCAGCGATCCGCCCGCGTGGCCCACCAGCGCATTGCCCAGCGCCAGCCATGCCTCGCCATTATGCGGATCCCTGTCGATGGCCCCGCGCAGCACGGTGGCCGCCTCGGCATATTCGCCATGCCGGGTCAGCGCCTCGGCAATCGTCAGCCAGGCATTGCTCCCCGCACCATTATTGCCAGAGGCGGTTTCCGCCATCGCCCGCCTCTGCGCATCCATCGCCCCGGCAGAGCCCGCCGGCGCCTCGTCGGCCACGCGCGGGGCACCGGCCAAACCGGGCTGCCCCTGATAGACATAGCCCGCCAGCCCGACCAGCAGCGCGGCCACCACCGCCTCCCAGCCCGCAACCGAACCGGACCCCTTCACCAGCGCCAGCACCCCCAGCAACGCCGCCATCGCCAATGCGGCCAGAGCCAACCAGATCACGAGATTTCCCCCCGGCTTGCGTTTGGCCCCCTGAACCGCCGCCGCAACAACAGCCCGGCCAGCGCCAGCAGAGCCACCGGCGCGGCAAACAACGGCCATGTCACCG
>CAIWFP010000480.1 GCA_903911985.1 uncultured Sphingomonadales bacterium | reverse complement strand
GCAGGAGGATCGCATTGTCGCGCCCGCGCGCTCCGCGCAGTTGGCCGCCGCGATTTCGCGGGCGCGGCTGGTTATAATCCCGAATTGCGGCCACTTCCCTCAGCGCGAAGCCCCGGTGGCAACGGCGGCGGCACTCGAAGCCTGGCTAGATGGAGACATGGTATGAGTAAGAACTGGCTGATTACCGGCATTGGGAGCGGGCTGGGGCAGGCTTTGGCCGCCGCGGCCCTGGCGCGCGGCGACCGGGTGGTTGGCGTGTTGCGCCATGCCGGGCTGGCCCAGGCCTTCGAGGCGTCGGCTCCGGGGCGGGCGACGGCGGTGATCGCCGATGTCAGTGATCGCGCCGCGATGATTGCCGCCGTCGCAACGGCCGAGGCAGCCACCGGCGGAATCGATATTCTCGTCAATAATGCGGGCAATGTTTTGGAGGCCTATGTCGAGGAGGCGGATCCCGATGCGGTGCGCGCCATGTTCGAGGTAAATCTGCTGGGCCCCCTGCACCTCATTCAGGCGATGCTGCCGGCGATGCGCGGGCGGGGGCGGGGGCACATCGTCAACATCAGCTCGGGTGGTGGCATCGTTGGCGTGCCGTGGGTGGGGCTTTACAGCGCCAGCAAATTCGCGCTGGAGGGCATGTCGGAGGCTTTGGCGGCTGAAGTCGGGCCGCTGGGCATAGGCGTCACCATCGTCGAGCCAGGCGCCTTCCGCACCAACCTGCTGCTGCGCGATCACTTCCGCGCCGGCTCGCAAATCCCGGACTATGAGCGTTCGGCCGGGCCGATGCGGGCCCGGCTCAGCACAATGGGCGGTGCCGAGCCCGGCGATCCGGCAAAGTTCGCGCAGGCGATGTTGGTGCTGGCGGATGCGCCGCATCCGCCGCTCCGCATCGCGCTCGGCGACGATGCGATCGCGATGGCCCTCGGCAAGGCGGACGCCATCCGCCGTGACGTCGAGGCGTGGCAGAGCATCGGCAGCCATCTGGCGCACGACGACTAGGGTCGTTCTGACGACGTTGTCAGGTCAGGTTTTTCGACCGGCGTGGGCGGACGCGGCGTGCCACCCGGCGAAGGCTGCCGCCCGGGAGGTTCGCCGGCTCATTTTTGAGACGAGGCGTTGAGCCTGTAACCGGGACTTGGGCCGCTGCAATTTCCGCGCTCGTCGACGGACCGGAAGATGCGGGTTTTCGACCCGGTTGCTATCTCGCAATCGGCCCGGATTATGGCGATGCTGGTCCTTGAGAACCTTCCGCCCGGCGCGATAGGATGCCAACCCAACGGTTAGCTCGGGAATAAAGCCTTGGTGCTTGGGCAGTGTCTTCAGCAATTTCCGCGTAGCGGCCTTCTTCCGGCGGATCGTGTCAGGCGAAAAACGATGGCGCTTGAACGAGATCGGGCGCATCCGTTTTGTTTCCCAGCACGCTTCCGCCCCGCCAAACGGAGACCTTTTGCGACCAGACTGACAGCGCCCGAGGCGCTGTTTGAACGCCCACACCACCGTGCGCAAGGGGAAATAGGGTTGCGCCGGGAAGCCCTTTGGGGCGTCCCGGCGCGTTCACCTTAGTTCATCAGTTGTAGGTGACGGTGGCGTTGTAGGTGCCGGCGTAGGCGTCGGGCGCCTGGGCGCTGGCAACGGTCAGCGTGCCACCAACGGTGAAGGAAGCGGCGCCGGCGTTGTCCAGCGTGGCCGAGTTGGCCGAAGCCGACGTCGTGAAGGCCATCGTGGCCGACGACGTGGCAGCCGTCACGGTGCCGCTCTGGGTGGCGATGGAGAAGCTGCGGCTCGGGTCGCCAGCAACGGTGAACGAGTCAGCAGCGTTGGTGGAGAGGGGAGCGAAGCCCACATCGCCCGTGGTCGAGCCCGAACCAGCGGCGGTGACGACAACGGTGCCGCCCGAACCAGCGGTGAAGGTGCCGAAGTTCAGCACAGCGCCGCTGACATGCGTCAGCTTGATCGGCGCGATAACCTTGGCCGTCGCGCTACCGGCAACGGTTGAAGTATTTCCCGAGGCGGTGGCAGGAGAAGCATAAGCCGAACCAGAAGCGAGAGCGGCGATGATGGCGGCAGCGGAAATGAAGTTCTTCATGATGAAATTCTTTAAATATAAGATGGGTTGGATGACAATCAAAAATTGTATTTATATAGATAATTGCTTGAATTCAGTATTTATCTTAGGATAAAGTAGAAATGTAGCTTCATCAATTGTAGGTAACAGTGG
>CAIWFP010000479.1 GCA_903911985.1 uncultured Sphingomonadales bacterium | reverse complement strand
GAAGGAGCCCGCGCGTGGCCGAGAGCCTGACCCTTGAAGTGGCCGATCTCGAAGTGGATGTCTTGACCGGCATCTATTCCGAGGAAACCGGCAAGCCCCAGCCCTTGCGCATCACCGTGGCCGTTCGCCTGCGCGCGGCCGAACATTATGCCCCCGACACGCCGCTTTCAGCCTCGAAAAACTACATGGACCTGAAATTCTCCGCCAGCGAGGCCCTGACTACGGGGGTGCATTTTAAGCTGGTGGAAGCGGTGGCCGAGCATATTTGCGAAACCCTTTTCCTGCAGGATGACCGGGTGGAGGCGGTGAGCGTGAAAATCATCAAGCTGGCCCTGAGCGAGGCGGACGAGAAAATCGGCATCACGCTGGTGCGGGAGCGGCGCTGATGGCGCTGATCCGGATGGCGGATCTGCTGGCGTCGCCGCTGCCAGACTCGCCGCTGCCAGATTCGCCACTTGATGCTGCCGCGCGATTCTATGCCGAGGCGGTGCCCCGGATCACGTCGGGCGCCGCGGCGCAAGGCGGCGATGAGGCGGTCACGCTGTTGTTCGCCCCTGCCGACCACAGCCATCGTGGCTGGCGCGAGGCGGCGGTGGCCTCGTTGGCCCGTATGCTGGCGCCGCGCCGCGTCAATGCCATGGTGGGAGACGAGGCGGGGAGCGATCCCGCCGCTATCGCCGCCACACAGGCCTTTCTGGAGAGCTCCGGGGCGATGACTGGCCAGTTGCTCCCCCTCGATAGCCATGGCGCTGGCGGGGTGCTAGGCTGCGTCGCATGACCGGACCCCTGTCGCACCCACCCCTCTCCCCGACGGCACCGCCGCCTGCCGCGTCGCCGTTGGTGGATCGCTTTGCGCGGACCATCAGCTATCTGCGCCTCTCGGTGATCGACCGCTGCGACCTGCGCTGCACTTACTGCATGCCCGAACGGCAGACCTTTCTGCCCAAGGCCGAGGTGCTGACGCTGGAGGAATTGCACCAGCTCGCGCTGGGCTTCATCGCGCGCGGGGTGCGCAAGCTGCGGCTGACGGGCGGCGAACCGCTGGTGCGGCGCGACATGATGGAACTGGTGCGGGTGCTGGGGCGCCAGCTTGAGCCGGGCGGCGGGCTGGAGGAGCTGACGCTGACCACCAATGCCACCCGCCTTGCCGAATTTGCCGAAGGCCTGCACGCGGCCGGCGTGCGGCGGGTCAATGTCTCGCTCGACACGCTCGACCGGGCCAATTTTGCCCGCATCGCCCGGCGCGATTCGTTGCCACAGGTGCTGGAGGGCATTGCCGCGGCGCAGGCTGCCGGGCTGTCGGTGAAGCTCAACACCGTGGCGCTGAAGGGCATCAACGAGGACGAGATCCCCGACCTTATCGGCTGGGCCCATGGGCGCGGGATGGAGATCACCCTGATCGAGGTGATGCCGCTGGGTGAGGTGGATGAGGATCGCTTCGACCACTACCTGCCGCTGTCGGCGGTGCGTGAGCGGCTGGAGCGGCGCTGGACGCTGACGCCCGATGCCCACCGCAGCGGTGGCCCGGCCCGCTATGTGAATGTGGCCGAGACCGGCGGGCGGCTGGGTTTCATCACCCCGCTGACCAATAATTTCTGCGATGGCTGCAACCGCATCCGCATTACCGCCACGGGCCAGCTTTACCCCTGCCTCGGCGGGCATGAGCAGGTGGATCTGCGCGGCGCCCTGCGTTCGGCGGACCCCGAGGCGGCGCTGGCGCAGGCGCTCGATCTGGCCATGCATATCAAGCCCGAGCGGCATCATTTCGCCATCGGCAAGGCGGGCGAGGCTCCGCATCTGCCCCGTCACATGTCGATGACCGGGGGCTGAGGGCGTGGGCCAAATGCCATGGTTGTAAAGCTGGTGTTTCTCGGGCGGCTGGAAGATCTGGCGGGCGTGGGCGAGATGGCGGTGCCGCTGGATGGGGGGCAGCGGCTGGCCGATGTGCTCGCTGGCCTGCCCGGACCTCTGGCCGATGCGCTGCGAGGCCCGAAGGTGAAGCTCGCCCTGAATGGCGCCCTGCTGTCGCCCGGTGCCGACCCGGCGCTTGCCGATGGCGATGAACTGGCCTTTCTGCCGCCGGTCAGCGGGGGCTGAGATGGGCGCTGATGTCCGCTTGCTGGACGCGCCTTTCGTGGCTGAGGCCGAGATCGGCGCTTTTGCCCGCGCGCAAGGCGCGGCTGGCGGGGTGGTGAGTTTTCTGGGGCAGGTGCGGGTGGATGCCGGTGCCGGCAAAGCTGTCGTGGAGGCGCTGGAACTGCGCCATTATCCGCCGCTCACTTTGCCCGGCATGCGGGCGCTGGCTGGCGAGGCGCTGGCGCGCTGGCAGCTGACCGGCCTGATGATCCTCCACCGAACCGGAGAGATGCTGCCCGGCGATCCGATTGTGCTGGTGTGCGCGGCCGCCCGTCATCGCCGCGATGCTTTCGCCGCGGCAGATTTCGCGATGGACCATCTGAAAAGCGAAAGCTGGTTCTGGAAGCGCGAGAAGGTGGGCGGGCAATGGCGCTGGATCGAGCCGCGCCCCGAAGACCATGCCGATCTGAGCCGCTGGCAAGGCGCCTGACCGGGCCGGGTCCCCGGGCGGGGGTTTACCGGGCATGTTTTAGCCGGGCAGGCGCGCCTTCAGGTCATCCAGCACCACATCTTCCCTGGCGGCCATGGCCAGCACCTCGTCGCGCGCGGCCGAGATGGCGGCGGCGATAGGCCGGGCTGGGCCGTCAGCCTTGCCATCGTCCAGAGCATGGGCCAAACGGTCATCGATATAGAGCCGCTCCAGCTGGTTTTGCGCCATGGCAACGCCGGTGCGGTTGGTGTCGAGTTCAGCCACAGTCTCGTTGGCAGCGGCCCAGGCGTCGCTGGGCACTGGGGCGCCCTGTGCGGCGGTCGCCAGCCTTTCGGCTTCGCCGCGACGGGCGAGAAAGGCTGCGTGCGCCTCGCGTGCCGAGCCAAGCAGGGCGTTCAATTTTGCCAGCAGTGCCGGGCTTGCCGGCTCTGCTGTGGTTGGAGAGGGGGATGGGCCGGTCACCGGCTTCGCCGAGCTACGCTCCACCGGGCGCTGCGCCAGCGAGGGATATTTCCCATCCGCACAGCCAGACAGGGCGAGCAGCGCGCCCAACAGCATTCCGCCCGTGATTCCGTCCGTGACTGGCGCGAATCGCCTCGTCCGCGCGAATCGGCGCCGTGAGCAGGCGGCGCCCGCCAGCTTGGGGTGGGGTGGGTGACGGAGCGATAGGGCGCGCAAATTGGGCATGAACCATGCCATAGCACGCCCGCAGCGGCGCGCCAGTGCCGTGCTGCGGGGCGGCGGCGTGAAATTGCGCCCGCATCACGCCAAACCGCCCATCCTCGCGTTGACACAGGGGGGCGCTTGGATTAGGGCGCGCTTTCTTCCGACCCCGCTGTGTGGGGCGGTTTTCCGCTTCGCCTGTTATGTGGCAGCCCGAAAGGGCTTTGCATGGCGTGGGCAGCGGCAGGCAGTTTGGATTGGATAAGTATCATGTTCGCAGTAGTGCGCACGGGCGGCAAGCAGTATCGGGTTGCCGCCGGAGACAAGATCGCGGTCGAGAAGCTGGCGGGTGAAGCCGGTG
>CAIWFP010000478.1 GCA_903911985.1 uncultured Sphingomonadales bacterium | reverse complement strand
CGGACAATCCCGCCGCGCCGGCAAGATGATGGAAATTGTGTTGAAACGACGCCTTGTACTGGCACTACTGCCATTGATCTTGGGCGCTACCGCTTCTGCCCAGCCGGTGGCCTCTGGCGCGCCCTTGGGTCCTCCGCCAGCTCAGGTGGCACTGGGCGCCAATAGCCCACCTCAGCAGGTTGCCGTCGCGCCGGTGGCGCTGCTGGTGGATCTGGGGTCGGGGCGCACGCTTTATGCCCGCGATTCCGAACGGCCCTTCCTGCCTGCCTCCGTCACCAAGACGATGACCGCCTATGTCGCCTTCGAATTGATGGCGCAGGGGAAATTGCGGCCGGAACAGAACTTTGTCGAAAGCGCCGAGGCTTATCGCCAGTGGCATACCACCGGTTCGCGGATGTTCCTCGACTATGGCAAGCCGGTCAGCGTGGATATGCTGCTGCAGGGGATCATGACGGTTTCGGCCAATGACGGCTGCGTGGTGCTGGCCGAGGGCGCGGCGGGCAGCGTGGCCAATTGGGTGGCGCTGATGAATGATGCCGCCCGGCGTCTGGGCATGAGCCAAAGCCATTTTGGCACGCCCAATGGCTATATGGACCATGGCAATACCTATGTTTCGGCGCGCGATCTGGTGAAACTGGCCGATGCGATGATCACGCGTTACCCGGCCTATTATCACCGCTATGTCGGCCGCCCCGGCATGCGGTCCAATGGTATTACCCAGCGCAACCATGACCCCCTGCTGGGCGTGGTGCCCGGCGCGGACGGGATCAAGACCGGCTGGACCAACGAGGCGCATTATAACTTCCTCGGTTCGGCCGAGCGCAATGGTCGGCGGCTGGTGATGGTGCTGGGCGGTGTTCCCCGCCCGAACGAGCGGGCCAAGGCTGCCCGGGCGCTGATGGAATGGGGCTTTGCCCAATGGGATGCCCAGCCACTGCTGACTGCTGGCGAACGTGTGGGCACGCTGGATGTGGCGGGCGGCGCGGTGGCGAGCCTGCCGCTGGTGGCGCCGCGCGCCTATTACGCCAGCGTTCCGCGTGGCACCCATCCGGCGGTGGAGATGCGGGTAATTCCGCAAGGGACAGTGACCGCGCCTGTGGCGCGCGGTGCGGAGGTCGCCACGCTGGAGGTGCGGGTGGCCGGTGAGGCGCCGATCCGTCTGCCATTGGTCGCGGGAAGCGCGGTGCCGGAAGGCGGCTTGCTGGCCCGGCTTCGCGCCACTCTCAAAAGCCTGTGGGGATGAAACCGGAAGCCCTCGGCTCCAACGTGGCGCAGGCCAAGGCGCCTCGCGGCAGGTTTATCGCGCTGGAAGGCGGGGAGGGGGCGGGTAAATCCACCCAGGCCGGGCTCCTCGCCGAGGCGCTCCGCGCGCGCGGGCTGGATGTGGTGCTGACTCGCGAGCCGGGCGGCACCCCGGGGGCGGAAGCTGTTCGCGCGCTTTTGCTGAACACCGACGGCGAGGGCTGGGGCGCGCGCGCCGAGGCGCTGCTGTTTGCCGCCGCCCGTGCCGATCATGTCGAACGGCTGATCCGACCGGCGCTGGCTGCTGGCCATTGGGTCATCTGCGACCGGTTCGTTGACTCCAGTCGCGCCTATCAGGGCGGGGGCGGAGGGCTGTCTGACGACGATATCATCGCCCTGCACCGCATTGGCAGCGAGGGAATCTTGCCGGATGTCACGGTGCTGATCGAAGTTTCGCCGCCGGTGGCCGAAGCGCGGCTCGCCCGCCGCGATGTTGACGGGGCAGACCGCATCGGCGGACGCGAAAGGGCCTATCACGCCCGTGTTGCCAGTGCTTTTGCGCGATTTGCCGAGGATGAGCCTTCGCGTTTTGCCCGTATTTCGGGTGATGGCACGCCCTTGTTGATCCATGCGCAAATTCTGGCGGCGCTGGGGCACATGCTGCCGGATTTTTCGCCGGTTTCGGGGGCATGATGCTGGTTGGCCACGAGGAGCCGTGGCGCGAATGGCGCGCGGCGCTGCAATCAGATCGTATGCATCACGCCTGGATTTTGGCCGGGCCGCAAGGGGTGGGCAAGGGGAGTTTCGCGCTTGCCGCCGCAGCCGAACTGGTGGCCGAGCCCGGTGTGCCCCAGCCAAGGCCCGAGGCGCATCCCGACATTATCATCCCCGAGCATCCCCCTGAGAACAAGGAGGAGGCCAAGAAGCGCGAGGCTGGCGAGGCTTTTACCACCAAGCGTTCTATCCCGATCGACGAAATCCGCGCCATGCAGCACCGGCTGAACACGCGGCCATCGATGGGAAGTCGCCGGGCGGTGATTATCGATCCGGCGAATGACATGGAGAAGGGGGCGGTCAATGCCCTGCTGAAAAGTCTTGAAGAGCCGCCTGCGGGCACCTATTTCCTGCTGGTGACGCATCGGCCCGGGCGGCTTTTGCCCACGGTCCGCTCGCGGTGCCGGATGCTGCGGTTTTCGCCCCTTCCCGCCGAAGAGATTGACCGCATCCTCATTGCCAACGAACCACAAGCCGATGCGGACGCCCGCGCTGCCGCGATTGCCGCCGCCAATGGTTCACCCGGGGCGGCGATGGGGTTTGTCGAACAGAGGCTGGGCACGGCCCACTCGCTGATGCAGCAGATGGTGGCGCAGGGCGATGCTTCGCTGGCCCTGCGTGGGCGGCTGTCGGCGGAATTGGGCGCAAGACCCGCGCGCGAGCGGTTAGCCGCGGTTCTGGAACTCGCCCGCGCGGTGCTGGCCGCCGAGTTGCGACAGGCAGGCCCGCCGCGCGCCGCCGCCAGTATCGATGCCCATGCAGATCTTACCCGTCTGTCGGCGCAGGCGCCCACCTATAATTTCGACGCCGGCCTGTTGGCGATGGAAATTGGCGCCTTGCTGGCCGGGGCGGCGATGCCTAGAGAGGCGGCGTACTAGCTCCTTTCCAGAAAGCACGCGTGCCCGTCATGGCCGATCCATTCTACATTACGACCGCCATCGCCTATCCAAACGGCAAGCCGCATATTGGCCATGCCTATGAGGCGATTGCCGCCGATGCCATCGCCCGCTTTCAGCGCCTTTCCGGCAAGGATGTGCGGCTGGTTACCGGCACCGACGAGCATGGGCTGAAGATGGCGCAGACGGCGCGCGGGGCGGGGCGCGACACGCTGGAGTTCGCGACGGAGATGTCCAATCATTTCCGTTCTATGTGTGATACATTGAATATTTCCTATGATGCGTTTCGTCGCACCACCGAAGACCAGCATAAGGCGGCCAGTGTCGCCCTGTGGAAGGCGATGCGCGACGCGGACGACCTCTATCTCGACCGCTACGAGGGTTGGTATTCCGTGCGGGACGAAGCCTTCTATGACGAAGGCGAAACCACGGTTGGGGCCGGTGAGGGGGGGGGAGAGGGGCAGCGCCTCTCGCCGCAGGGAACGCCGGTGGAATGGACGGTCGAGGAAAGCTGGTTCTTCCGTCTTTCCAAATATCGCGACTTCCTGATCGAGCTGAACGAAACACCTGGATTTTTGGAACCGGAAAGCCGCCGCAACGAAGTGCTGGGCTTCCTCAAGGGCAACGAATTGCGCGATCTTTCCGTCAGCCGCACCAGCTTTGACTGGGGCGTGCCTGTGCCGGATTCGCCGGGACATGTGATGTATGTCTGGGTTGATGCGCTGTGTACCTATCTCACCGGCATCGGCTTCCCGGAGCGCGAGGGCGAGTTCGACCGCTTCTGGCCCGCTGACCTGCACCTTATCGGCAAGGACATCGTGCGATTTCATGCGGTTTACTGGCCAGCGTTTTTGAAGAGCGCGAATTTGCCCTTGCCGAAGAAAATTTTTGGCCACGGCTTCCTGCTGCATCGCGGCGAGAAGATGTCGAAATCGCTGGGCAATGTGGTGGACCCCTTGGAACTGGCCGAGCGGTTTGGCGTCGATGCTTTGCGCTATTTTCTGCTGCGCGAGGTCTCTTTCGGGCAGGACGGCTCCTATTCCGCCGAGGCGATTGTGACGCGGTGCAATGCGGAACTGGCAAACTCGTTTGGCAATCTGGCGCAACGGACACTGAGCCTGATTTTCAAGAATTTGGATGGGGAGTTGCCGGAAATAACTCCGGGAACTGTGGCTGGATCGCAGATTCAAGGACAGGCGGACGCTACGCTTCCTATCGACGATTTGCGCCTCAGGAACACGGTGTGGCCAAATGCTGCCACGCAAATGCCCTACCACTTTGAAAGTTTGAATTTTAGCGGTGCATTAGACGACTGGATGTTGGCGGTTTTTGCCTGCAACCAATACGTCGATGCGCAAGCCCCGTGGGCGCTGAAGAAAACCGACCCCGAGCGGATGAAGGCCGTTCTGGCAAATCTTTTCATCTG
>CAIWFP010000477.1 GCA_903911985.1 uncultured Sphingomonadales bacterium | reverse complement strand
GCCGCTTCGATGGCATCAATTTCGGTGCTGGCGATCGCGCAGATGGCATGGCCCATCCCGATAAGCAGGTCGGCAAGGTCCATGGCGATCAGGGCGTCATCCTCGACAATCACCATGCGCAGGGCTGTGCTCATTTCACATCTCCACCGGCGCCACCCTCATAGACCCAGCTCGCGATGGCCCGCCGCATCGCCCTTACGGCAGGCGAGCGCAGCACCGGGGCGAGGGGCTTTACGGCGGAAAGCGGGGGATTGACCGGCAATTTACACGAAACAATCAACAGCTTCGGCATAGTCTGGATTCCATTCTTGATCTAAAACAAAATAGATCTTGCAAGTTGAAGCCCGAATTGAGATTTTTTCATTAGGTTTCCTGTTGATACATGCGGCAAAAATTATTGCGCAGTCAGCCCCGGAATATACCCACGCTGAATAGCAGTATTGATAGTTATTATTTATAGTATCTATTGTTCAGGGGGATGGTATTTGTAACATATGGTCGAAGAGCAGAGGGAATCGGTGCCCGGGCACCGGGAAAAAGAGGCGCAGCCCGCAGGTGTGGCGCGCCCGGAAGGTGATGCCCCGAAAGGCGATGCGGGGCTAATGCCCGCGCGCGGGAACGGTGCTCCTTTGCCGATCGTCGCCATAGGGGCATCGGCCGGTGGGCTGGAGGCGGCATCGCGGCTGTTCGATGCCATCTCGCTTGGCCCGCCCGCCGATCAGGCCAACCCCCGGGCGGACGGCCTCACCGGCATGGCCTTCATCCTCGTGCAGCATCTGGACCCGACCCATCAAAGCCTGCTGACCAAATTGCTGGCCAAGCATAGCGCGATGACGGTTGTCGAGGCGAGCGAGGGTTGCCTGCTTGCTCCGGACTATGTCTATGTCATTCCGCCGGGGCGCTATCTGTCGGTTCGCGACGGCGCCTTGCACCTGTCGGCCCCCCACGACCCGCGCGGTTCGCGAATGGCGTTTGATTTTCTGCTGACGTCGCTGGCTGCTGGCCACGGTCCGCAAACCATCGGCGTTATCCTCTCCGGCACCGGCAATGACGGCAGCGCCGCCCTGTCCGCCCTCAAGGCCGCTGGTGGTTTCGTCATCGCCCAGAAACCCGATGACGCCGAATTTGACGGCATGCCGCGCAACGCGGTGGCGACAGGGCTGGTGGATCAGATTCTTACCCTTGCCGAGCTGCCCAAGGCTCTGGCCGATCGCGCCCGGACGATAGCGGGGCAAAGCCGGCCCGGGCCGCAACCGCTGGTCAGGCGCCCGGTGGCGGTTGTCGAGCCCACGGATCAAGTCGCCAGCATGGTCGAAATCCTGTCCTTTCTGAAGGAGACAACCTCGCAGGACTTCAGCCAGTACAAGCCGGGCACGATCGGCCGGCGGATCGAGCGGCGGATGGGCCTGCTCGCGCTGCGGTCCGGCGACCTTGCCGGCTACCTTGAATTTCTGCGCCAGAACCCGGCAGAACGCGATTTGCTGGCTCAGGACCTGTTGATCAACGTTACCAGTTTTTTCCGCGACCCAAGGGTATTCGAGGTACTGGACAAGACGGTCATCCCCGAATTGATCGACAAGCTGGCCCCGGGCCACAGCCTGCGGATCTGGGTAGCGGGCTGCAGCACCGGCGAGGAGGCCTATTCCATCGCCATGATCTGCTGCGACGCGATAGAGGCCTCGGGCCGGGCCATCAAGCTGCAGATCTTCGCATCCGACGTCGATACCGATGCCATCGCCCTTGCGCGCGAGGGGCATTATTTGCCCGACATAGCCGCCAGTGTGCCGGCGGATCGGCTGGCGCGCTATTTCATCAAGGATGAGACGGGATACCGGATCTCGCCACTGCTGCGCGGCTTTGTGGTGTTCACCGTGCAGGATGTGCTGGCCGACCCGCCGTTCTCGCGCATGGATATGGTGACCTGCCGCAATGTGCTGATCTATCTCAACCCCGAGGCGCAGGCGCAAGCCATTTCGCTGTTCCATTTCTCGCTGCGAGAGGGCGGGATTCTCGTGCTGGGGTCCTCCGAAACGGTCGGCAAGGTCGAGGGCCGGTTCGAGGTTGTCGCCAAGAGCGAGCGCATATACCGCCATCTGGTGCGCAGCCGCCCGGGCGAGGCGGGCTTTCCGTTCAGTGTGGGCGAGGTTCTGCCCCGTCTGGCGGAGACCAGCCGCGAGGCGCGACCGGCGCTTGCGTCGAGCCTGGCGAATATTTGCGGCCGGGCGGTCCTGGCCGGTCATGCGCCCGCCGCCATGCTGATCAACCGCCAGCGCCATGTCGTTTTCTCGATGGGCCCCACCGAGCGGTATCTGCGGGTTGCCCCGGGCTACGCCAGCCTCGATCTGCTGGCGATGGCGGCACCGGCGTTCCGCGTCAAACTGCGGCTGGCGATTGATCAGGCGGAAAAAATGGGTGGGCGCATCAAGACCAGCCGGACCCGAATGACCACCCAGGGCGCGGATAT
>CAIWFP010000476.1 GCA_903911985.1 uncultured Sphingomonadales bacterium | reverse complement strand
CCTGCCGAGGCCTCGTCGAACCTCGCCCGTTATGATGGCGTGCGCTATGGCTTGCGTGATCTCCCTCAGGGGGCGGGCTTGCAGGACATGTATGCCGCCACCCGCGCGGCGGGCTTTGGGCCGGAAGTGAAACGCCGCATTCTGATGGGCACCTATGTGCTCTCGGCGGGCGTCTATGATGCCTATTACACCCAGGCGCAGAAGGTGCGGACGCTGATCTCGCGCGATTTCGCGGAGGCCTTTGGGGTTTGCGATATCATCCTGGCACCCACCGCGCCCAGCAGCGCCTTTGCCCTTGGCGAAAAAAGCGCCGATCCGCTGGAGATGTATCTCAACGACGTCTTCTCCGTGCCCGCCTCGCTGGCTGGGCTCCCGGCGATGAGCGTGCCCTCGGGGCTGGATGCCTCCGGCCTGCCGCTCGGCCTGCAACTCATCGGCAAGCCCTTCGACGAGCAGGGCGTGCTGAATGCCGGGCTGGCGATTGAACAGCGGGCGGGGTTCAGCGCCCGGCCGGGCAAGTGGTGGTGATTCGCGCGCCGCAGCGTTGAGATCGGGCAGGAGTAACCCGCCAGACGCACCCTTCATCGGGTATTCACCGCATGGGCGGTAGTGCCCCTGCCGACACGCTTCCCGATGGCCTGCCGATGTGCCATCAATCGGGCGCATCACACGCCGCTGATTCCTTCGAGGAGACCCCCCATGCGCAAGTTCATTCCCGCTTTCGCCGCCCCATCCCTTGTCGCCGTTGCCTTGCTTGCCACCGCCATGCCCGCCGAGGTTCAGGCCAAGGGTTGCCTGCGTGGCGCGGCGGCTGGCGCGGTTGTTGGCCATATGGCGGGGCATCACGCGGTTGTGGGCGCAATTGGTGGCTGCCTTGCTGCCCGGGCCTATTACAAGAACAAGGACAAGCAGGCGCAGGCCAATGCTCAGGCCTCCGGCCAGCCGAAGCAGGCCCATTGAGCCGTTAAAGGGTTGGTTTGCAGGGGCTAGCCCCTGCATCCCTCAACGTCTCCCGGCGAGAGGTAGCGCCAATGGCCGCTTCCCGCGCCGGTCCAACGCGCCGCAGGCTGTCAAAAGCCGGGGGCGCCGCGCCCGGATACTGGCGCAACGCGGACAGTAATGGGGGTTGAGGGGGCAACCGGTTTCCTTCAAGAAACCGGCACATCAAGCGCCACCCCCAAGTCTCCTCTCCTCCTGTCTCTAATTTACGCGCCCCCTTTTCAGCGGCGCCCATCCGCCCTATCGGCAGGCCATGACTGAATCATCCAAAGCCAAGCCCTTTCGCATTCAGGGTGCCACCGGTGAGTGGGAGGTCGTGATCGGCCTTGAGGTCCACGCGCAGATCACCACCAATGCCAAGCTGTTCTCGGGTGCGGCCACCGCCTTTGGGGCCGAGCCGAACTCGCAGGTCAGCCTGGTGGACGCCGCCATGCCCGGCATGCTGCCCGTGCCCAATGGCGAATGCGTTCGTCAGGCCGTGCGCACCGGCATGGCGATCAACGCCCAGATCAACAAATGGTCGCGTTTCGATCGCAAGAACTACTTCTACGCCGATCTGCCGCAGGGCTATCAGATCAGCCAGCTCTACCACCCCATCGTCGGCGAGGGCGAAATCCAGATCAGCCTCGACGACAAGAACCCCGACGCCAACACCAAGACCATCGGCATCGAGCGCATCCATATCGAGCAGGATGCCGGCAAGCTGATGCATGATCAGCATCCGACGATGTCCTATGTGGATCTCAACCGCTCGGGCGTGGCGCTGATGGAGATCGTCTCGCGCCCGGACCTGCGCAGCCCGCAGGAGGCCGGGGCTTACCTTGCCAAGCTGCGCTCCATCCTGCGCTATGTCGGCAGCTGCGACGGCAATATGGATCAGGGCTCGATGCGCGCCGATGTGAACGTTTCCGTGCGCAAGTTGGGCGACGAATTTGGCACCCGCACCGAGACGAAAAACGTCAACTCGGTCCGCTTCGTCATGGCCGTGGTGGAGAGCGAGGCGCGCCGTCAGGTTGATGTCATCGAGGATGGTGGCAAGATCGTTCAGGAAACCCGCCTCTATGATCCCGACCGCAACGAGACCCGCTCGATGCGCTCGAAAGAGGATGCCCACGACTATCGCTACTTCCCCGACCCCGACCTTTTGCCGCTGGTGCTGGAGGACGCGTTTCTGGAGGAATGCCGCGCGTCCCTGCCCGAGCTGCCCGACGCCAAGCGACACCGCTATGTCAATGCTCTGGGCCTTTCGCCCTATAACGCCGCCGTTCTGACCGCCGAGGTGGAAACCGCCCGCTGGTTCGAGGAACTGCTGGCCGCCACCGCGAAGGCCTCGGGCAAGGCGGAGGCGGATGTCGCCAAGCAGGTGTCCAACTGGTTGCTGTCCGAATTCTTTGGCGCACTGAACAAGATCGGCAAGGATCTATTCTCCAGCCCCATCGGGCCAGAGGGGGCGGACGAGCTGCTGGCGTTGGTGGCTGATGGCACCATTTCCGGCTCCATTGCCAAGCAGGTGCT
>CAIWFP010000475.1 GCA_903911985.1 uncultured Sphingomonadales bacterium | reverse complement strand
GGCAGCACCGACTTCACCGCCCTGCCCAACTTCCTCTCGGCATCGTTGAACTATACCGCCCATGACGTCTCCCTCGACCTCACCTCCAACCTTGGTCAGAATGTGGCGCTGAACGCCAATCAGGCAGCCGTGGCGGGTGGCATCAACACTGCTTTCAACACTGCGGGCGCGGCCCTGCCGGTGGCGCTGCTACCAATCTACAGCTTGAGCGGGCCCGCGCTGGCAGAACAACTCACCCTGCTCTCGGGCGAGACGGCGACAGGGGGGCAACAAACCGCCTTTCAACTCGGAGACGGTTTTCTGGGCCAGATCTCGGATCGCCTCATTACTGGACCAACTGCTTTCGGGCCCACATCGGACAAGGACGCTGGCGTTGCGGCCAAGCGGGGCTGGACAGCGTGGATCAGCGGTGATGGTGCTTACACGACCTTCAATGGTAACGCTGCCACAGGCAGCCAGCAACTGACCACGCATCAGGCCGATTTTGTCATGGGCGTAGACTATCGGCCCTCTGCAAATACGGTGTGGGGCGCGGCTATTGGCGGTGGCAGTGCCCATTGGTCTGTGGCCAACGGCCTGGGCGGTGGCCGGAATGATGTCCTGCAACTCGGCCTTTATGGCAGCACGCGGGTGGGTGCCGCCTATTTGGCCGGGTCGCTGGGCTTTTCGAATAACTGGATAAACACCAACCGCTCTGTTTTGTCAGAACAACTGGCTGGCCGCCTAAACGCGCAAACCTATGGCGGGCGCATTGAGACCGGCTATCGCCTTACCGACACCGGCGGCATTGGCGTAACGCCCTATGCCGCACTGCAGGTGCAGAACTACCAGTCCCCGGCCTATACGGAAACCAGCGGCAGCCTCGCGCTGGTCGTGCACGACAAATCCGTTACGGATACAACCAGCGAACTGGGCCTGCGCCTTGATGATGCCATTGCGTTACCGGGCGGCAGCGTCGGTCTGCGGCTGCGCGCCGCATGGACGCATGATTACGCGCCGGGCTCCAGCCTTGCGGCGAGTTTCGCGGCCATGCCCGGTTCCGACTTCGTGGTCAGTGGTGCCAGTCGGGCCGCCGATGCGGCGCTGGTGTCCGGCGCGCTGGACTGGAAGCTTGTCGACAACGTCCACCTGACCACCGGTTTCAGTGGGCAGTTCTCGGGCCTCTCCACCAGCTACAGCGGCAATATTGCACTCCGGATAGCTTGGTAAGGTGCTGTCATGCCTGCAGCGCGTAGAAACAATCATCCAGTGACAGCGGCCTCGGTCGCCTACGCTTGTTGGAACCTGCCCTAGGTTCACGAGAAAACTGCTGGCCCATCGATTGCCCGATGGGCCAGCGACTTGCTCATGCCACCAAACCGGGCAAGCGGTATCGCTATTACATCACCCGACCGGATCATCTGGACGATGCACCAGCATGGCGGGTGTCGGGCTATGATCTCGAGAATATCATCTGTGACCAGCTCTCCGTGCTACTGACCGATCAGCACTTCATCTGCGACAAAGTGCCGGATGCTCTCGTCGAGGAGATCAGGCAGGCATTGGCCAAGGCTGATCTTGCGGCGGCGACGCTACGGAGCAGCGCAGCCGGGGACAAGGCGGTGCTGCTGGCCCGGCTTTTCAGCCGGATCGACTTGCAGGAGGAGGGCGTTGATCTCGCCATCGACCGGGCGGGGCTGGGCGAAGTTCTGGGGCTGGATACCGTTGCGACATCACCAACAGCGCCCGAAGCGCTAGTGCTGACGCTGCCGGCGACCAAAGTTCGGCGCGGGCATCAGTTGCGGCTGATCATTCCCGGGCCGCAGGTTCTCAATATTACCCCCCGCCACGCGCGACGAGAAGCTGGTGTCGCTGATCGCCGAGGCGCATATGGCGCGCAAGCTCATCCTCGCCAACCCGGAGCAGTCAATCGCCAGCATCGCGGCCAACCATGGGCGTTGCCGGACCCGGCTTGGCAAACTGGCTGCGCTGGGTTGCCTCGCGCCGGATATCGTCACCGCCATCGTCGAGGGGCGGCAACCTGCCTCACTCACGGCGCGCACAATGCAGGACGTCGACCTGCCGCTCGCCTGGACTGACCAGCGCGCGTTGCTCGGCTTCGCCTGAGCCAAAACGCCAACATCTCCATTGCAGTCAGGATTTTTTGGACAGAGACGGCGGTCTTTTCGCGCGCCTTTGTTGCCCCGAATAGCTGCATCTCTGACTGCAATCGCAATCCGCGCCCGCGTGAAATCGCCCGGAACTGCGCCAGTTTTGGCGCCAGACCGGCGATGGTCCCCCTAAGGGGGAGTGTTTCAGGACTGTCTGGTGCGGTCGAGAAGACTCGAACTTCCACGGGCTTTCGCCCACAACGACCTCAACGTTGCGCGTCTACCAATTCCGCCACGACCGCTAGTTCTTCGAGGTGGCCAGACCAAAGCCTGAAGGCCACCCCGGCAGGGTAGGAGCGGGCCATTAGCAAAGGGTCTGCAGGGGTGCAAGCGCCAATCCGGGGCTTGCCGTAATGGAAGGTGGTTCCCGCATGCGGCTTTGGCCACAGAGGCCCCGGAACCTTCCCGATCCAGACATTGCCGCCGATTGGTTTGCGTCCTCGGGCAGTGGGCCCTCAGGTGCGCTTCCAGCCGATCTCGGCGAATTTTGCCGCTGGAGGTATGTTGGTCACGCCCTCGATCACCGTTTCGGATTCGCCCGGGGCCAGCACGCCCTTGGGCGGGGTCACTTCCCATGAGTAGACGAAGTGGTTTTGCGCATCGCGCAGAACGATGAGCAAGGTGGGCACGACGCGGCGTTGCTTGCCCACATTGGTGATGCGGCCGCTGACGCCAAAATAGCCAGTGCCCGTGGGCAGGGAGCGCCGATCCTGCCGCGACGGCGGAAAGTCGAGCACCAGATCGGCCGGGCCGGCAGAGAAGGTGGGGCGCGAGAGGGGCGCCCATGTCGGCAGCCCGTATTTGGCGACCGCCGCAATCGCGCCGAAGGCGACGATGGCGAAAATCGCCGCCGCGATCGTCCACAGGCGGGCGGGGTTGCGACGAGGTCGGAACGGCGGCTCGTAGGCGAAGCGCGAGCTGGAGGCGAAATCGTCACCATGGTCCGCTTCCGGCGAATGCACCCAGGGCATGGTGCCGTCGGATTGAAACGGTGGCGATTCTGGCGCTGGCGGAGCGGCGGGGCTGGCTGCCGGTGGCGGCGAGAAACCTGCCTCGGCCACGGGTGCTTGCTGGCGGGATGGAGGGGCCGGTGGTGGGGTATCCGCCCGGGTATCCGGCTTGGGTTCGCCGGGATAGGGCCAGCCGAGTTGCGGTGACGCGGGCGCGGCAGGCGGAATGGGGGGCTGCTGCCGGGCGGGCGCCTGTGGCGCGGCGCTGTTGCTTTCTGCGGCCGGCGCGGACTGGGGCGGGGCGGGCGTGGGTGAGGGCTGGGGCTCTGGCGGATCCTGAAACCAGCTGTGTCGGCACTTGGCGCAACGCACCACCCGGCCTTCCACGCCGATCGAACTATCGGGAACGGCATAACGGGTGGCACAGGCTGGGCAGGAAATAATCATCGTATCCGTACTTAAGCATGCCCACCAAGGGGCCGACAAGGTTTGGGACGCGTATTGACGGGGGCAATGCCCATTTTTCCACATCGATTGGTAATGACGCGCTTCCCTGCGCCGCCAAAACCGGCAATCATGCCATCCCAAAGCGCCAAGCTTCTCTTTTCCCATAGCTCAAAGCCGAGCGCATATGACGGCCAGACCTCGCAGATGACCACCGCCTATCCTTCCGAGATCGCCCACTTCGAGAACGTGGGGCTGCGCTATGGCGCGGAGGGCGAGGTGTTGAACGATGTGTCCTTCACCCTGCATCCGGGCGGCTTCTACTTTCTCACCGGCGCAAGCGGGGCGGGCAAGACCTCGCTGCTCAAACTGCTATACCTGGCCCAGCGCCCTTCGCGCGGGATGATCCGCCTGTTCGGCACCGATGCCATTACCCTGCCACGCGAGAATATGCCGGCCATGCGGCGGCGGCTGGGTGTGGTGTTTCAGGATTTCCGGCTGGTGGGGCATCTGTCCGCCTTCGACAATGTCGCCCTGCCACTCCGGCTGGCGG
Source organism: uncultured Sphingomonadales bacterium (assembly GCA_903911985.1). GTDB lineage: Bacteria > Pseudomonadota > Alphaproteobacteria > Sphingomonadales > Sphingomonadaceae > Novosphingobium. The sequence continues at coordinate 776 of CAIWFP010000475.1, read as the reverse complement.
GTGTGCCCGAGAAGGAAGTGACCCAGCCGGTGGCGGATATGCTGGAATGGGTGGGGCTGGCCGATCGCATGGGGGCCCGCCCGGCAACGCTGTCGGGTGGAGAGCAGCAGCGGGTGGCCATCGCCCGCGCCGTGATCGGCCGCCCCGACCTGCTGGTGGCCGACGAGCCCACCGGCAATGTCGATTCCGAAATGGCCGCCAAATTGCTCGGCCTGTTCGAGGCGCTCAACCGGCTGGGGACCACGGTGGTGGTGGCCACGCATGATCTGCATTTGCTGCAGAAACTGCCGGGGGCGCTGATCATGCGGCTGGATAAGGGGCGCCTGTCCGATCCAACGGGCGCGCTGCGCTATCCGCCGCGCCGTCATGGGGGCGCGCCCCAGAGTCCAACGTCATGAGCGCAATGTCATGAGCCCAAAGTCATGAACGGGGAGAACCCCTTCGTCGATGGCGGGGCAAGGGAGGCTGCTCCGGCATCCCGGCGCGATCTGGCCATCGTGCCGCCGGCGCGCCGATGGTTCACGCGCCGGCGAGGGCTGGCCGAAATTCTGCCCCAGGGCGCCCTGTTGGGGCCGATGCCTTCGGTGGTGGCGATCATGGTGGCGCTGACGATGATCGCCTCCGCGGGCGGATTGGGCCTGCGCAACGCGGCCCAATCCGCCTCGTCGCAGATTTCGGGCGGGATTACCGTGCAGATTCTGGAGCCACGGCCGGAGTCGCGCGCCGCCCAGGCCGTGGCGACCGTGGCGGTGCTGCGCGGCCTGCCCGGGGTGAGC
>CAIWFP010000474.1 GCA_903911985.1 uncultured Sphingomonadales bacterium | reverse complement strand
GAACAGGCCATCCGCCGCGCTATGGCCGACGAGATAGCCGCCATCCTGCGCCCGGTGGCCAAGCCACTCGAAGTGACCGCCTTTCCCCGCCCACAAATCCTGCTGGTCATTGGCGTCAACGGCTCCGGCAAAACCACGACAATCGCCAAGCTTGCGCATTTGTTTGCCGAACAGGATTATTCGGTAATGCTCGCAGCAGGCGATACGTTTCGCGCCGCCGCCATCGGTCAGTTGGGGATTTGGGCGGACCGGCTCGGCATACCCATCATCAAGGGACCAGAAGGCGGCGATCCGGCCAGCATCGTGTTCGACGCCGTGCGCGCCGCCACCGAGCAAGGCGCCGATGTGCTTATCGTTGATACTGCAGGGCGGTTGCACAACAAGCGCGAACTGATGGACGAACTGGCCAAGATCCGCCGCGTCCTCGGCCGCCTCAACGCCGCCGCCCCGCACGATGTCGTGCTGGTGCTCGATGCCACCAACGGCCAGAACGCCCTGCAACAGATCGAGATCTTCAAAGCGGTCGCGGGCGTCACCGGCCTCGTCATGACCAAGCTTGATGGCACCGCGCGCGGCGGCGTGCTGGTGGCCGCGGCCGAACAATATGGCCTGCCGATCCACGCCATCGGCGTTGGCGAAACACTGGACGACCTGCGCCCCTTCGATCCCGATCTGGTCGCCAACATCATCGCGGGAGTGGCCTGATGAACGATACCCCCAACTCGGTTTCCACCAAAAAACCCCGCAAGACCGGCGCGCTCGTCAGCCTGCTGATCGACTATGGCCCGGTGTTCGCCTTCTTTCTGGCCTATCGTCTGGCCCGCACCTCTGGCGGCACAGGCGCCTCGGCCCACATGGTCAGCGAGATCGTCGCCGTCACCAAAAGCACGCTGGTGTTCATCATCGCCACGCTGGTGGCGCTGGTCGCCTCAAAGCTGCTGCGCGGCCGCATCGCGCCGATGCTGTGGCTGTCCACAGCCCTTGTCTGTGGCTTTGGCGCCCTCACCGTGTGGAGCCAGAACCCGGTGTGGATCCGCCACAAGCCCACCGCCGTCTATCTGCTCTTCGCCGTGGTGCTGCTGTGGGGCTGGATTCGCGGCCGCCCCACGCTGCGCACCCTGCTGGAAAGCGCCTTCGAGGGGCTGGACGACGATGGCTGGATGAAGCTGTCGCGCAACTGGGCCTTCTTCTTCCTGTTCCTCGCGGCCCTCAACGAGGTTTTCGCCCGCGACGCCTGGTTCACCTTCGACCAGTGGCTGCGCGCCAAACTGGTGATCTTCATGCCGCTCAGCTTCCTTTTCACCTTCGCCCATATGCCGATGCTGCTGCGCCACGGTCTGGGCAAGGACGAGGCGGAAGAGGTTCTCAGCCATCCGCCGCACGAATAATCCGCCCAAATCACACCACCATAAACCGGGCCATAAACCGGGCCATAAACCCGGCCATAAACCGGGGTGACATTCGCGCCGATTCCCGCGATAAGTGCGCCGTCGTCGAATACGACCAACAATATCCGGCTCTCGCAATGAAGAGCGCATCGCTATTCCTAGGGGGAATATATGGCCAAATTTTTCGGTAATCTAAATCTGGTGTTTGGCGTGGGCGTTCTGCTCGCCATCGCCGTCATGCTCGGTCTCGATCAGGATGGCTTCACCGGCACCGCATCCTGCATCAAGTCCACCTTCGTGTGGCTGCACGTGTTCTTCGGCATCCTGTGGATCGGCCTGCTCTATTATCTGAACTTCGTGCAGGTCCCCACCATGCCCAAGATCCCCGCCGAGATGAAGGGTGCCATCACCGGCCACATCGCGCCGAAGGTGTTCTTCTACTTCCGCTACGCCGCGCTGCTCACGGTCATCACCGGTCTGGTGGTCGCCAAGAACGGCGGCTTCCTCGAAGCCGCGCTGGCCTTCTCCGGCACCGCCAAGGTCAAGCTGATCGGCGTCGGCATGTGGCTGGCCCTGATCATGGCCTTCAACGTCTGGTTCATCATCTGGCCCGCCCAGAAGAAGATCCTCGGCATCGTCGAAGCCACCGCCGAGGAGAAGGCCGCCGCCGCTCCCCGCGCGCTGATCGCCAGCCGCACCAACCTGCTGCTCTCGCTCGCCATGCTCTACGCCATGGTCAGCGCCAACGCACTGGTCGGCTAAGCCTTCAGCCCCAAACGAAAAACGCGGCGTCCCCTTCGCGGGGGGCGCCGTTTTTTTGTGGGTGGGAGAGGGGGGCTTTGAAGGAAGCGAAGATGCGAGGGGATTACCCCCTCGCGCTCCCTTTCCCTGTCGATGTTGCGCCAAGGGTTCGGCCTTGTGTAAGGCCGCCGCGCCGCAGGCCATAAAGCCGCTTCG
>CAIWFP010000473.1 GCA_903911985.1 uncultured Sphingomonadales bacterium | reverse complement strand
GCCATGCTTCCACGCGCCGCGTCACATCGGCGCGCACATTCGCCCAGAACAGCGGGATGTCATAGGTGTGATAATTATTGCCGGGCAGCACATAGGGGCCCAGCTGCGGGCCCTGGCCGATGCTGAGAAAGCCATCGGGGCGGCAGGTCGCGCCCCCCATGCCCGGCACCAGCGCCCCGCCGCCAAGGCTGGAATCAGGCACTAGCGTGCCGAGGTTCGCCGAGGACGGGGCGGAATCGCCGGGGGCGCCGGTGATGGGATTGACGCTGAGGAACGGGCTGTTCTTGCGAATCTTGCCATCCAGACCCGGCGTTTTGGCATAGGTGTCGCGGATCATCGATGGGTCGGCCGGGTCGGCAAAGCTTTGCCAGCTGAGCACACAGCCGGACTGATCGGGCGCCTTGCAGGCCGGCAGGCCCATCAGCGGCAGGTCGTGATCGATGCTGATCGGCCAGCCGGGCAGATAGGCCGCCGCGATACGCGGTGCCAGAGGCGTTGCGGCCACGCGGTCATGCATCAGCCGCATCAGATGCAGCGACCCCTGACTGTGGCCGACCAGCACGATCGGTAGTTTGGGGTCGGCATGGGCGAGGAATGTATCGAATGCCAACAGAACATCGCCATAGGCGGCATCCAGCGCGCGGGCGGCGTCGGGCCGGTCGGTGAGGAAGGCGCCGGCGGTGGCCTGCCGGTAGCGCGGCGCCCATATCTCTCGGGCGGCGCCGAACGGGCTGGCAAAGCCGCGCGTGAACATTTCGGCGCGGCTGTTGGTGGCATGGTCGTTGGCCAGCGCGTTCCAGCGGCCCCGGTCATACATGCTGGTGGGGTGCACGAAGAATACCGCGGCTTCCATCGGCGCCTCGGCTTTTGCCGCGCCACGGGGCAGCCAATGGGCCGGGCAGTTGGCCGGGAAGTGGGCGGGATCGCGATCCGCGCCGCCGGGCCGCGAGATCCAGCGGGCCGTACCCTCATAGGCGCCATGCGGCAGGGCGGGCAGCGCGGAAAAGCGGGCCGATGGCACGAAGGCGAGGTTCGACAGCTCCTTCGCCCAGAAATTGAGGCCGAGCAGCGACGCGATCATGACCGCCACCAGCGGGGCACTGCCGCAGCGGCGTTGTGATCCGCGCCGGGTGTATCGGCCAAACCGGAATTTTCGCGCTGATTGGTCACTGTGCGGGTTCGCCTGACGGGGTTAGGTCCAGCGGGTTGGCCGGGTTGCGGGTCTCGCGCTGCTGGGCCAGCCGTTCGAGCAAAATCTTGAGCATGGCCAGCAAGGGATCGGCCAGCGCCAGCCCGAGAATGCCGAACAGGGCCCCCATCATCAGCTGCATCGCCAGCACCAGTGCCGGTGCCAGATCGGCGGCACGCTTTGCCACCAGCGGCACGATGACATTGCCATCGATGCCCTGCACCACCACATAGACGCCGATGCAGTAAACCCCCATGGCCTTGCCGCCGGAAAAGCCGACCAATATCATCAACATGCCCGAAATGGGCGCGCCGATATTCGGCAAAAAGGCCAGCAGGCCGGTGATCAGCCCCAGCAGCGAGGCCAGCGGCACGCCGCGAAACTCCAGCGCCAGACCAATCGTCAGCCCCTCCACCGTCATGCCCAGCAGGCGCCCGGCCAGCAGGCGCCGCATCGAGTGGCCCATCGCGATCAGCGCCTCCTCGAAGAAGCCGCGCGCCTCGCGGGGCAGCATCCAGCCCAGCCCCCGGCGATAGGGGTGGGGGTCGATGGCGAAATAGATGCCCAGAACCACGATCAGCAGCAGGGTCGTCACGCCGCCGATCAGCCCGCCCACCACGCCGGTGATTTGCGAGACGCCCCCCAGCGCCTGTTCGGTGAGGCGCTGCATGAAGGCGGCGTTCATCAACAGCCCGTGGTGTTGCAGCCATTTGACCAGATGCAGCATTTGCCCGCGCAGGGTTTCGGGCAGCATCGCGGCCTGATCGGCGATCTCGTTGCCGGCGAAAACCACGAACCAGCCGATGAAGGACGCGGTGAACAGCAGCACAAGCCCCACGCGCCAGGAGCGGCCTATGGGCAGAATGCGGCCCAGCAGCCGCGCGCCGCCATCGACCAGCGCGCCAAACACCATGCCGCCAAACACCACCAGCAGCGGTTGGGCCAGCACCACCGCCAGCGAGATGAGCGCGGCCATGCCCAGCCAGACCATGGCCCGCTTGGCCTCCTGCCGCACGACCGGGTCGCTGAAATCGACGGGCCCGGCGCGGTTGGCCGGCAGCGGCGCGGCGACGGGCTTGGGCCGGGAGCGCCGCCGGGCGGGCTTGGCGGCGTCGCTCTGCGAGTCGGCCGCGACGGGGAGGTTGGGGCTGTTCACTGAGTCTTTCCGCCGTGGTCGAGAGGCGGGCGAAGGGTGCGCCACGCGCGGTGTTTGCGCAAGGCCCCCGGCCAGCTGAGCGGGTTGCCGGTGGCGGAGCCGTCGATGGAGAAGGTGGTGAATTCCGCCCGCCCGCCAATGTCGCTGATCGGCACCGGCCCGCCAAGCCCGTGGTCGGCGAGGGCGAAGCGGCTGTCGGCGGAATGGTCGCGGTTGTCGCCCATCAGGAACACATGGCCCGCGGGCACGCGGATTTCGTGCATGTGGTCCTGCGGCTGATCCATATGCTCGATGATGTCATAGCTGGCGCCATTGGGCATGGTTTCGCGCATCACCGGCAACTGGCACACCATCTGCCCGGAAGGCTTGCGCGCCAGCAGGCCGTCGAAGCCGTAGCCGACGCAAGGGGTGGGGTCCTCTTCCGAGGCGAGGGCGTCGAGCGGGATATCCACCGGCGGCTCCATCGCCTGGGGCACGGGGTGGCCGTTGAGGATGATCTGGCCATGTTTCAGCGCGATGCGGTCGCCGGGCAGGGCGACAACGCGCTTGATGTAATCGACATCGCTGCCACGGGGCACGACGATGACGATGTCGCCATATTCGGGGGTTCGGGGCATTACGCGCCAATCCCCGCGCCCCAGAATGTGGAACGAGGGCGAGGTCCAGTTCCAGCCATAGGCGTATTTGCTCACCACCAGCCTGTCGCCCACCCACAAATTGGGCGCCATGGAGGCGGAGGGGATGTAGAACGGCTTGGCCACAAAGCTGTGAAAGCACAGCACCAGCGCCAGCATGCAGCACAGTCCGGTCAGTTCCGCGCGCCAGTCGAAACGGTCTTCCTGTGGCTGGGGCGGGAGGGGCTCGGGCTGGCTCATGCCGCGCCGCCGCCGATGGGCCGCGCCTCGATCACCACAAAGGCCTGCGCCCAGGGGTGATCGTCGGTCAGGGTGAGGTGGATGACGGCCTCGTGGCCCGCCGGGGTGATCGCCGCCAGCCGCGCCGCCGCGCCGCCGGTGAGGGCAAGGGTGGGCGCGCCGGCGTTATTACTGCCGCGGGGGGCATTCACTACGCCGATGTCTTTAATGAACACGCCCGCCTTGAAGCCGGTGCCGACGGCCTTGGAGAAAGCCTCCTTGGCGGCGAACCGCTTGGCGAGGGTTCCGGCGCGGGTGAAGGGGCGGCGCGCGGCCTTGGCCTGCTCGATGGGCGTGAAGACGCGGTTGAGGAACCGCTCGCCAAAGCGGTCGAGCGAGTTCTGGATCCGCTCGATGTTGCAGAGGTCTGAGCCG
>CAIWFP010000472.1 GCA_903911985.1 uncultured Sphingomonadales bacterium | reverse complement strand
ATGCCGCCCTCATAATAGAGGTCATGGCTCTTCACCTCCTCGTGGCGCTTGTCGCGCAGCAGAATGCGCACGCCCGAATTGAGGAAAGCCAGCTCGCGATAGCGATGCTCCAGCTTCTCGAAATCGAACTCCAGCACGTTCTTGAAGGTGTCGGTGCTGGCCATGAAGGTGACGCGGGTGCCCTTTTTACCTGCTGGCGCCGGCCCCATCAGCTTCAGCGGGGCAACGGCATCGCCATGGGCAAAGCGCATCCAGTGTTCCTGGCCGTCGCGCCAGATGGTCAGCTCCAGCCATTCCGACAGGGCATTCACCACGGAAACGCCCACGCCATGCAAGCCGCCCGAAACCTTATAGGCGTTGTCGTCGCTGTTATTCTCGAACTTGCCGCCCGCGTGCAGCTGGGTCATGATGACTTCGGCGGCGGAAACGCCCTCTTCGCTGTGGATGCCGGTGGGGATGCCGCGCCCGTTATCCTCGACCGAAACCGAGCCATCGGGGTTCAGCTCGATCAATACCAGATCGCAATGCCCGGCCAGCGCCTCGTCGATGGCATTGTCGGAAACCTCGAACACCATGTGGTGCAGGCCGGAACCATCATCGGTATCGCCGATATACATGCCCGGGCGCTTGCGCACCGCATCAAGGCCCTTGAGCACCTTGATCGAATCCGCGCCATAGTCATTGGCGTTGGGCAGGTTGGTGTTGCCGGTGGGGGTGTTACCCGAGGGCGTGTCGCCGGTGCCGGTGTTGGTGCCAGTGTTGGTGCCAGTGTTGGTGGCAGTGTTGGTGGCAGTGTTATCGGGGGTGTTTTCGGGAAGTGTCGTCATGCCAAGTCTATAAGCACTGGCGGACCTAAACGAAAGTGTTTCCACCCCCCTCCATCCACAGGGAAATCCAGCGGAACCGGGGGTGGCGGGCCGGTTGGCCGCGCATTTGGCGCTTGGCGCGCAATTTGTTGAGCGGGACTATAATGTGCGTCCGCCCCACCCGCCCGCAACGTGGGCCAAGGGGTTGAGGCGGTGGCCTTCAATCAGCCGGTTGGAAGGTTCCGGGAAACGCCAAGGTCCGACGATGGGCGCGGTTTGTGCTGCGGCCCATCGTCGGGGTTGGATCATGCCGGACCGGCACTGGATCAGGCCAGTGTGACGGCGAAAAACAGACCGCTGGTGCCAAGGGCAACGGCGAGGGCGACGAGGTTGCGTTGAAAATCGCTCATGGTTCGTACTCCTTAGGTGGGGCGTTCGCACCGATATATTGCAAGTGCGAAGGTTGCTTCGCAGCTGCAATATACCAAAACCTCCGAAAAATCAGTTGCGAAAGCGCGTGTAGTAAATGCAGATTTTGCAACACGGGGTATTTCCCGCAAGAAATGCTGCGTTGCAACATTGCTGTCACAATTTGCCGCAGAGGACACGCCACTGGACTTTTGCCCGGCCTTTGTCCTAACGCGCGGGACATGACCGCCCCCGCTTCACCGTCCACCCAGCCTGTTCCCACCGTCCGCGCGGCCGTGGCACCGGGTAGCTCCATTCTCATTGTCGATTTCGGCAGTCAGGTGACCCAGCTCATCGCCCGCCGCGTGCGCGAGGCCGGGGTCTATTCCGAGATCGCCCCCTTCACCCTCGCCGCCGCCGCATTCCAGCGGATGCAGCCCGCCGGCATCATTCTTGCCGGATCGCCTGCCAGCGTGCTGGATGACAACGGCCCCCGCATTCCCGAGGAAATCCTCACTTCGGGTCTGCCGATTCTGGGCATCTGCTATGGCCAGCAGGCGCTGATGCATCAGCTGGGCGGGCGTGTGGTCGCAGGTGATTCGGGCGAGTTTGGCCGCGCCTTCATCGAAATTCAGGACCGCTGCACCCTGTTCGACGGGCTGTGGGCCGAGGGCGAGGCGTATCAGGTGTGGATGAGCCATGGCGACAAGGTGGTGGAGCTGGCCCCCGGCTTCAAACCCGTCGCGGTCAGCCCCGGATCGCCGTTCGCGGTCATCGCCGATGATGCCCGCCGTATCTATGGCATGCAGTTCCACCCCGAGGTGGTGCACACCCCCGATGGCGCCAAGCTGCTCAAGAACTTCGTGCGCCATGACTGTGGCCTGACCGGCGACTGGACGATGGCCGAATTCCGCAAGACCAAGATCGCCGAGATCCGCGCGCAGGTGGGCACTTCACGGGTGATCTGCGGTCTGTCGGGCGGGGTCGATTCCGCCGTGGCCGCCCTGCTGATCCACGAGGCGATCGGCGACCAGCTGACCTGCGTCTTCGTCGATGGCGGTATCCTGCGCATGGGCGAGGCCGAGCAGGTCGTCAGCCTGTTTCGCGGGCACTACAATATTCCGCTGGTCCATGTGGATGCCAGCACGCTGTTTCTGGGCGGGCTTGCCGGGGTTACCGACCCCGAGGCCAAGCGCAAGTTCATCGGCAAGACCTTCATCGATGTGTTCGAATCCGAGGCCAGGAAGATTGGCGGCGCCGATTTCCTCGCGCAGGGCACGCTCTATCCCGATGTGATCGAGAGCGTCAGCTTCACCGGCGGGCCTTCGGTCACCATCAAGAGCCACCATAATGTTGGCGGCCTGCCCGCGCGCATGAACATGCAGCTGGT
>CAIWFP010000471.1 GCA_903911985.1 uncultured Sphingomonadales bacterium | reverse complement strand
GATCATCCCATCGTCAGCTTGCCCAAATTGGCAGACTGACACAGCAGCCAACGCTCCTCACGAGCACGCTCATACACCACGTGGTGGGACACGATCCAGACGTTATTTTTTCGCCTGCATCGTTCCAAGCCAGATTTTCCCGGCTGGCATCGTTCCAAGCCGGATTTTCAGCCCAGGCGATCGGATATCAGGGGAAGAATAATAAAATCCGTGCGTGACCCCAAAGCGGTTATGCCCCCCAGGGCCTCAGAGTTTCGGCACCCCCCTACCCATGGGAGGCTCGCACCCGCGCGGCACGGCACCCGCCGGGCGGCAACACCAACCCCAACAGCAAGCCGCAATTCCGCGCGCACAGAGTGCGCGCGTCCGCGGCTCGGCCACCCCGCATACCGACGCCTCCGGGGAGGACCCGCGAGCCTCGCCCTTGCTGCCCGCCACCCCAGGGGGGACGCGCTCACGTTCACCGCGTTCGCCGATCTCAGAGTGAGCAAACTAGAGGTGGGCGGGGCCTCCGCGCGCCGTATTGCGCACGGCTCAGATAGGACCCGCACCCCTCGGCCTGGCGCTGGCCTCTGCCTCGCCGGAATGCCGGAGGCATGCATGCAGCGCATGGGCCGGGCCATGCGTTGCCCTGCTTCCTCTCTCCCTATGCGTAAATCATGTGTTCTTGGTGTTCTGTGTGTTCCGTCGCAAACGATGCTGATTATATAAGGGAGTTTGTGGAACACATCAGGTGAGAGAGTTGGAACACATCGGGCCAATGTGTTCCCGGCGGGGCCTGAGTTGTTGCCTTTGGGCGCCTCTGGCCGCCAATCCGCCGCCGATCGGCACCGAGGGCGCCAAGCATGCGAGCAATAGGGCAAGGGCCAAGTTATGCGGAAAATGCACGCCTGCGCCCGCCCCCACCGCGCGCGCGGGCCTATGCGTCGCCCTCTTCGGAGGCAAGCAGCCCGTCCCCGATCTTGTAGAGGCGCACCTTGCCATAGCCTGGCACCGTGTATAGGCCAGCCTTGTTCTTGCGCTTTGCATCGGCGCCGCTCGTCGGCATGACGATATGCCCGCGATCCACCAGCGCTTGGCGGGCCTCCTGCTTTGGCAGCCCCTCTAGTGCTTCGTCCATAGCATCCGGCATCAGATAGACACGCCAACGCTTGCGCTCGCCCTCGAATGTCTCCCACCGCCGCCAGCCGGCGGCGTTCATCGTCCTGAAGCGTTGAGAGGGCGGCGCATTGGGGTCCGCCTCTTCTTGTGCTCCGGTTGTCGAGTGGTCCTCCCACGTCAGCAAGCGCGAGTCTTGGTGCTTCTGAATGTAGGCGCGGAGCTGCTTGACCGCCTGCGCTTCCTCTTGCGCGCCAGCGGTGCCGCGCTCCGCCAACCAGGCGCGGAAGCATGTTTCGGCGCCCCGCTCGGCCGCGCCCTCGGCCCACTCGGTAATGAGCGCCTGGCGTGCCATCTCCCCGGCGATTGCGACCAAAGCAAAGCGCCTGGCAACACTGCGAACCTGACCGCCAGCGCCGGGGATATCGGCCAGCCAACGCGACACCAGCGTGTCAATGCTGGCGCGTAGCCCATCCACAAACCCGGCACCATCGCGGGCCAGTGCCTCGGTAATGTATCGCAGGAAGGCGTGCAGGGCGGTTCCGTAGTTTTCATGCACGGCAACTTGCAGTTCGTCGGCAAAGACCCCCGCCCCGCCCTCGTCGTGCAGGTCTTCAAACAGGCCCATGCCCGCGCCTGCATCCGCCGGAATATCTACAAGCCGCACTTGCTGGCCTGCCTTCGTGACCTTGCCGGCCTGTGCGTTCATATCGGCAAGGCTTACCTCTCCGGTGCTGAGAAACAGCACTCGGAAGCGTATTATTGGCCGGGCCTGCCCGTTGCGCCCAGCTCGCGCCTTGCCCTGCCCGTTAGCGAGCATATACGCTGTCTCGCCGATTTCATCCTCTGCCTGGCTCATTTCATCCAACAGCAACAGACTATCGCAGCTCGTTGCGGCCACCGCCTCCAAGGCATTGCCGGTTGCGCGCCATTGCCGAATGAAACCGGATGCCCCGTCGGCCTCAGTGCCACCGCATACGCTCCCGGCGACCCGTAGGGCCGTCGTCTTGCCAGCTCGGGAAATGCCCCGGAAATTGAAGCCGCCGCTGTCCTGGCCGACCAAATGCAGCAACGGCGCGGCGAAGCCACAGGACGCGGCAAAGAGCAGCCGGGAATTGCCGGCGCACAGGCGCGACACCTTCGCGCGCCACCCGTCCAAGGTGCCTTTGGATTGGAACAGCGAAGGCTCCTGATCGGCAGTTTTCAGCAAGACAACGCGCTCGTCAGCCTCGCCATAGTTGGCATCTGGCAAGACAAACACACGGCGCCCCCCAAAGGTATGCCAACCAACTTGTATCACACTACGCGCCCGCTTCGGCGATTTGGGTAGGTTCAGATATTCCGCGAAAGCTTGGCGAGCATTGGCCCGCCCGTTCATGCTCAGCCCGCCATTGGCCAGGCGCGCCCGAACCTCAGAAGTGGCTCGGTTTCTCGCTACAGCGTTTCGGTTCCGTTAGGTGGATCGCCTGCCGGTTGATACGCACGTTTTGCTGCTGGCGTGGTGGCGCGCAGGGCGGGCGTAGCCCAACCGGAG
>CAIWFP010000470.1 GCA_903911985.1 uncultured Sphingomonadales bacterium | reverse complement strand
GGGCATGACCGAGGCGTCGATTACCCTGAGACCGGATACCCCGCGCACACGTAGCTTGGGGTCTAGCACGGCCAGCGGATCGCCATCGGGCCCCATCCGGCAGGTGCCAACGGCGTGATAGCCGATGCCTCCCCACTGGCGCACATAGGCCTCCCATTCCAAATCTGTTTTCGGCACGGGGCTGGGGCGCAGCGCTGCCGTAATGACGTTGGCCAATGCGGGAGCGGCACACGCCGCTTCAACGATCCTGCAGGCCTTGGCCAGTTTGGCGACGTCGGATGGATCGCCCTGCAGGCGGTGGTCGATCACCGGCTTGTCTTGCGGGTCGGCGCTTCGCAGGCGGATTTCGCCTCGGCTCTGCGGGCGGGCGACATGAAAGCCAAAGCTGAACGAGGGCCGCCGTTCCAGCACGGTATCGCCCTTGTCGTTGAACGTCACCGCAACCGGCAGCATCGACAGGATGATGTCGGGATCGGGCAGGTCGGGCTCGGTGCGAATGGCCGCCATCACCTGCACCGCCGGGGTGGTCAGCAGGCCTTTGCGAAACAGCAGATATTCGAGCAAATGCCCGGCCAGCCGCAGAGGGCCGAGCTTGGCGCTCATGGTCGGGATGTTGACCAGTTTAGACAGGCCGATGCTGTTATGTTCGCGCAGGTTCTGGCCAACGCCGGGCAGGTCGACAGCGACCGCGATCCCATGCGAAGCCAATTCTTGCGCGGGGCCAATGCCCGACCGCATCAGGATTGCGGGTGAGTGCACGGTTCCGGCGCAGAGCAGGATTTCCCGGTCGGCCCGGATTGTGTGGGTCACCCCGTCCTTGCTGTAGATCACCCCGGTTGCGCGCCCACTCTCTATCGTGACGCGATCAACCGTTGCGCCGGTCAGGACGTCCAGATTGGCGCGGCCACGTGCCGGATCGAGATAGGCATGCGCGCTTGAGCAACGGCGCCCGTCCTTTTGCGTCGCGTAGATGCGATAGACCCCGGCCTGGCTGCCATCGCAGTAGTCATCATTCACCGCGATGCCGACTTCGGCAAAGGCGTCTATCACATGCTGGCCAATGGGCTGAGGATGGCCGATCGGTGAAACGCTCAGCGGACCGTGGCGGCCATGCGATTGTCGTGGCGCGTCGTGCAGCGTCTCCGACTTGAGGAAATAGGGGAATACGTCGTTCCAGCCCCAGCCGACACACCCAGCCTTTGCCCAGTTGTCATAGTCGGATCGCTCGCCGCGCATATAGACTTGGCCATTTATGGCCGAACTTCCGCCGAGTGCCTTGCCTGCGGACCACTGGATCTTGCGCAGATCGATGCTTGGGTCGGGTTCTGCAGGCAGGCACCAATCATAGATCTTGTGCCCCATCAGCTTGGCGGTGCCGGCGGGCATGTTGACAAGGAAATTGTCGTGTTCACCGCCAGCCTCAAGCAGGACGACGCGGTTGGCCGGATTCTCGCTCAGGCGCGCGGCAAGAACACAGCCCGCGCTACCGCCGCCGATGATCACATAGTCCGCTGTTTCGACCATTTCGGTATCTTTCAGGGCAGGATGGCTTTCAGGGCGGGTTTGGCGCAACCGGCACCAATCAGCGGACGATTGCTCGCTGGCGGCTCGTCCTCCGCGATCAACTCTTGGTGAAGCCAG
>CAIWFP010000469.1 GCA_903911985.1 uncultured Sphingomonadales bacterium | reverse complement strand
CTCAGCGCCGCAGGCTTTCAATGCCGCTGCGCGGCAGGGCGCGACGCTGAGGTTGCGCACGACGCAGACGGTAATGGGGGTTTGGGGGTGTGACACCCCCAAGGATTCCCCCTTAAATCTGAAAAATCACGCCTCGCCGATGCGATCCGCATAGAGCAGGCGTCCGCCGGCCAGATGCCACAGGGCTTCGTTGAACTGTTCGGGCGCCATGGCGAAGCAGCCTTCGCTGCGGCCCAGCTTGCCCCATTTGGCCAGCATGTCGGGCGCGGCATACCATGCCGGGTGCATGACGATGGCGCGGTCCATCGCGTGCGAATTGTCGGCGTCCAGCCCGGTCAGGCGCACCGAGGTGCCATATTTGCCATCGTACCACGAGCCGGTGAGATAGGCCCCGCGCGAGGTGGCCTCCGAGCCGATGGTGTTCGAGAAGGTCTTCAGCCAGCCATCATGCTCGGGGTCGGACCCGCGACCATGGGCGACGAGGAAGGAGCGCAGCGTGCCGCTTTCCAGATCGACGATGTGCATGCGCGGGGCGGAGGAGGTCAGGGCGTAGTCGGCCACGCCGACGCGGTCCTTCAGCCACAGCACGCTGCTGGCGCGATCGGCCTCACGCGCGGCGATGGCCACAACCCGGCGTTCATAGGGGGTGAGCGGGCTGGCCTCTGCCGCGACCGTGGGTGCGGGCGGCTCCGGCGGGACGGCGGCTGCGTGTTGCGCGGCGGCATGGTGGGACGCGCCGTGGTGGGCGGCGTGATGGCCGCCGGCATGGTGGCCAACGGCGTGATGGCCAGCGGCGTGGGCATGCCCGGACTTGTGCCCATGCGCCAGCGCCCGCCCGGGCAGAACCAGCGCCGCCCCGGCCGCGATGGACCCGGCCAGCAGGTCTCGCCGATTCATGCCTGATTTCACGCGCAGGATTGTCATGACCCGGTCAAATAGCACCGGCTTGCGGGCATTTCTACGAGGAATCGCCAGAATAGCGCGCAACTGCGCCGGGTTGAGCGGCGGCGAGTTGGGTGAGTGCTGCACCATCGACCCGCATGACGGTCCACTCGTCCATCGGCTGGGCGCCAAGGCTTTTGTAGAAGGCGATGGAGGAGGCGTTCCAGTCGAGCACCCACCATTCGAGGCGGGCGCAGTTCCGCTCTAGCGCGAGGGCCGCCAAGGCCGCCAGCAGCGCCTTGCCGAGGCCGTGACGGCGGGCCTGTGGGCGCACGAAAAGGTCCTCCAGATAGATGCCGGGGCGGCCTTCGAAGGTGGAAAAATTGTGGAAAAACAGGGCGAAGCCGACGGGCTCGTCGTCGAGATCGGCGATCAGCACTTCGGCCATTGGTCGGGATCCGAAGAGGTAGGTGCCCAGCACCGCCTCATCCATGCGAACCTCGTGGGCGAGGTGTTCGTATTCGGCCAGTTCGCGAATCAGGGTGGCGATGAGGGGCAGATCGGTGGCGCGCGCGGGGCGGATGGTGGTGGTCATCGCGGCAGATTAGCGCAACGGTGGGGCGGGGCAATGGCGCGATTAGCGTGCCATTAGCGCGGCATTAGCGTGGCATTAGGGGGCGAGTAGCGGCTCAGCCCGGCTCGATGACCATGCGGTTGCCCGACAAGGTGACGCGGTGGAGGCGGCTGAGGGCCGATTCGCCGAGCAGGTTCACCTGCAGCCCGGGGACGACAACGGCGGG
>CAIWFP010000468.1 GCA_903911985.1 uncultured Sphingomonadales bacterium | reverse complement strand
TGGGGGCCGGAGCGGGGCAGGGTTAACGGGTCTGGGCGGATTCTATCACGAGGAAAGGGCGCGGAAAAGTTTGGTTGGGGCGGTAATGCACCGTTTGGGACGGGTGTTGATGGGCGGGGAATGCGATCAGGGCTTTCGCGGCGGGCGGCAAAGCTGCTAGAGCGGGGGGGTGAAACCTTTTCCCTGGATTGACGTGGCGGTGATTGCGGGCCTGGTCGTGCTCAACGGCCTGTTTGCAATGTCGGAGCTGGCGATCATCTCGTCGCGGCCCGCGCGGCTGCGTGCCGCCGCCGAGCGCGGCAGCCGTGGCGCCGCGCGCGCGCTCTTGCTGACGGAGAACCCCGGGCGGTTCCTTTCCACCGTGCAAACCGGCATAACCCTGATCAGCATTGTCGCCGGTGCCTTTTCCGGCGCCAGCCTGGGCGAGCCGATTGCCGAGCGGCTGGTGGCTCTGGGCGTGCCCGACCGATGGACGGCCTCGGCGGGCTTTGCCATCGCCATTTCCGTCACGTCCTATTTCAATCTGGTGGTGGGCGAACTGGTACCCAAGCGGCTGGCGCTGGGCCGCCCCGAGCCGATTGCTTTGGTCGCCGCCCGGCCGATGGCGATATTCGCGAAATTCACCGCGCCGCTGGTTTGGGTGCTGGATGCCTCGACCGATGTGCTGCTGCATCTGCTGGGCGCGCGGGGCATCAGCCGCCCGCAGGTGACCGCCGAGGAATTGCATCTGATCATGCATGAGGCCAGCCGTTCGGGCGTGATCGAGGAGGATGAGCGGGCGATCATCAGCGGCATCATGCGGCTGGCCGACCGGCCCGTGCGCGAGTTGATGACCCCGCGAATCGAGCTGGACTGGATTGACGCCGAGGCGGACGAGGCGGAAATCCGTGCGGCGATAGCGCAGACGCCGCACTCGCTGCTGGCCGTGGCCGATGGTTCGCCCGACACGATCATCGGTGTGGTGAAGGTGCGCGAGTTGCTGGCGGCCCTGCTCGCCGGACAGACGCCCCGAATCGCTGCCCTGCTGCGCAAGGCCGAGATCATTCCCGACCAGATTGACGCCATGGATGCGCTGCGGATGCTGCAGCTATCAGGCGTTTCCATGGGGCTGGTGCATGATGAATATGGGCACCTTGAGGGCATTGTTACGTCAGCGGATCTGCTCACCGCCATCGCTGGCAATTTCGCCAGCCATCAAGACGAGGGCGATGGTCCGCTGATCGAGGAGGGCGAGGACGGGGTGCTGCTCGTCTCCGGCGGGTTGCCCGCCGATGCGCTGGCCGAGCGGCTGGGGTTGGACCTGCCCGATACCCGCGATTACGCGACGGCGGCGGGCTATGTGCTCTCGGTGCTCAAGCGCCTGCCGGATGCTGGCGATGGCTTTACCGACCAGAACTGGCATTTCGAGGTGATC
This sequence comes from uncultured Sphingomonadales bacterium, assembly GCA_903911985.1. Classification (GTDB taxonomy): domain Bacteria; phylum Pseudomonadota; class Alphaproteobacteria; order Sphingomonadales; family Sphingomonadaceae; genus Novosphingobium. The sequence goes on along the minus strand of CAIWFP010000468.1, from coordinate 1,290 downwards.
GAGATGGAGGGGCGCCGGATTGAGCGGCTGCGGGTTAGCCCGGTGCTGGGTGGCGATGAGGAAGACGGCGAAAGCAAGGGCTAGCCGTTGCGCGAAGCTGCGGCGGCGCCCTGAGCCGAACAGTAATGGGGGTTTGGGGGCGCGAGCGTCCCCAAACCTATCCTTTCAGTTTCTCAGTTCCCCGTGCGGGCCTGTGCCTCGCGGCCATCGCCCGAGGGGGCGTTGAGGATGTCGCGGGTGACATCGCTCTTGGAGACCGAGTTGGTCTTGGGGTCGGCCACGGTGGAGCGGATGCCAGCCTCTGGTGCGCCAGCGCGGCCAACGGCGGCCTTTTCCACATCGCTGCGGGCGGGGGCGCCGAACATCGCCTCAAGCGCGTCCTGCTGGCCCGAGTGGCTGGAGGGGCGCGGGGCGCCCGGCTGCGGCGGGGTCAGCGCGAAATCGGGCGGCACCTCCAGCGGGGCCTGACGCTGCACGGCGAACTCGTCGGGGCGGACCCGGTTGAACAGCCCGCTTGCCCCGCAGCCGGAAAGCATGAGGGTGGCGCAGATAGCCAGAACGGGAACAGTAATATTACGCATCGAGTCAGCTCTCCGGAGCGGTTGTGGCCGGTTCGGCGCCCAAAAGGCTCTCCGGCGGCTGCTCGCGCTTTTCGCGCAAGTAGAGGGAACGGGCAAGGATAATCACCACGCCGATGGATATCGCCGCATCGGCCAGGTTGAATACGAGGAAGGGGCGGAAGCTGCCAAAGTGGAGATCCGCGTAATCGACCACGAAGCCGAAGCGCACGCGGTCGACGATATTGCCCAGCGCGCCGCCGAGAATGAGGCCCAGCGGCAGGGCTTCGCCGGTGCGGGTTTCGCGCCAGAGCCAGACCAGAACGGCAAGGGCGATGGCGGCGGTGATGGCGACCAGCACCCAGCGCGCGGCATCCGAATTGGCGGCGAAGAGGCTGAGCGAGACGCCGGGGTTGCCGGCGAAGGTGAGGTTGAAAATGGGCGCGAGGGTGATCTGGCCCACCTGCGGCAGATGCAGGGGGCCGAGCATCCAGCCCTTTACCGCCTGATCCGCCGCGAGGGTGAGGGCGGCGAGGGTGAGGCCTGCCGCGCGGGGGTGGCCTTGGCTGGGGGGCGGCGGGGGGCTCATGTGGCGTCTATGGCGGCGACGACATCAACGCAGCGTGAACAAAGATCGCCGTCTTCGTCGACATCGGGGAGGTGGCGCCAGCAGCGGCCGCATTTGTGGTGGGTGGTGCGGGTGACTGTGACCTCGATCGGATCAGCAGCGTCA
>CAIWFP010000467.1 GCA_903911985.1 uncultured Sphingomonadales bacterium | reverse complement strand
GCGCACTGGCCGCCGAAGCCTGTATCCAGGACAGGCCACCGCGCACCACCAGCGTGGGCAGGTTGAGTCTGGGCGCGGCCTCGGCAAGGCGCGAAGCCACTTCGTCCAGCGGAATCTCAGCGACGGTGCGCACATCCCAGTTGGCGCCGCCATGGGCGTGCAGCTTGCGCAAGCGCTCGGCAACATCCCTCGCGGCGGTCGGATCGCTCTCCACCGGCATGTCGACCAGCACCAGCCCGGCCGGCAGATTGGCCGCGTCGGTGGCTAGCGCCACGGTCGCGATCCAGCCCCCCAGCGTAGTTGCCACGACCACCGGACGCGAACCCATCTGGGCCAGCACAGCGCGCAAATCCTCGACATGGGCGTCAAGGCCATACTGCCCATCGACCGGCCATTCGCTGCCGCCATGACCGCGCAGGTCCAGGTTGACGACCCGCCGACCCGATTGCACCAGCGCCCGCGCGACATCGGCCCATACCGCCCGGGTCTGGCCGGCGCCATGAAGCAGCAGGACGGCCGGGTCGTCATCCCCGCCCGATACTTCCGCCTCAAGCCGTACGCCGGCAAACCCCTTGAATGCAACGATCGTCACACATCGCTCCCGTGCGTTCGCGCCAACCAGCCCCGGATCAGGGCCGAGCGGCGACACATCATCAGCCGCGCCACTTCGCCATCCCCGCCCAAAACGGCAGCCGCCAGCGCATGCTGCAATTCACGCGCATGGGCGCGGTCAGTCGGATCGGCGTAAAAGCGCACCCTTTCCTCATCCAGACCAAAGGAATAACCGATCGCCATCACCATTTCGATCGCGGGATTGCCGCTCATTTCGGCCAGCGTCCGGGCGAGTTCGGCTTCGGCATGAACCAGCCCGGCCGCCGTATCGTTACCATCGATCCGTCCGGCAAACGCCGCAAGGCGCTGGCGCAAATCCGGATCGCGACATCGCGCCGCCATCTCCGCCGCCGCCTCGCCCACCGGGCTGGCCACAGCCATGACGTCGATCAGTTCGGCGCCCTTCAAACGCAAATAGCGCGCCAGCGTCCGCACCGAATCGGCAGCATCCGGCCGACAGGCAAAAAAGCCACCGCCGCTGCCCCGCCGTACATCGATGAGCCGATCATTAGCCACCATTTTGGCAGCCTGCCGCAAGGTCGGCCGACTAACATTGAAGCGTGCCAGCAAATCGTCCTCATTGCCCAGATAGCGGCCCGAATCACCGGCGAGGCTCAGGTCCGCCAGCCATTCCGCAGTTTGTTCGACGAGGGTAGCCATGGAATTAATAGATACCCATTTGCAGCGCAGGTCAAGACTGGACTTGCCATTCCGCCACGATCAGATATCTTTATTGGCATAAGACCTAAGGGAAAATCACCGTGAAACCATTTATTTTCAGCGCCGATAGCCATGTTATGGAGCCGGCCGACATCTTCACCGCTGGCCTGCCCGCCAGCCTGAAGGACTACGCCATCCACAGCCGCAAGGAAGGCGAGTTCCTGATTACCGGGACCAAGGACAAGATCATCTTTCGCCTGCGGGTTGGCCAGCACCGCGAAAAGGAACTGGGCGACAGCCAGCGCAAGGGCATCCGCGAGATTCCGGGCCGCCTCGAAGACATGGAACTGGAAGGCGTCGACGCCGAAATCTGCTTCCCCAGTTTGGGCCTGTGGCTCTATGCGCTCGACAATCCCGAGGCAGAAGCCGCCTCTGCCCGCCTCTATAATGACTGGAACAACGAATTTCTGGGCGGCCACCCCAACCGCTTCGTGCGCTGCGGGATGCTGCCGGTGCTCGATTTTTCGAACACCGTGGCCGAACTGGAATATCTGGCATCCAAGGGCTTTACCGCCGCCATGCTGCCCGCCGTTTCGCCCCCGGGCCTGCCCAAATACAACAGCGACAAATGGGACGTGGTTTTCGCCAAGGGCGCAGAACTCGGCATCGTGTTTGTGCTGCACACCGGCACCGGGCTTGAAACCGTGGTCGTCGAGCGCGGCCCCGGCGCCGGCATCATCAACTACACCAGCCAGATGACCGACGCGCAGCAAAGCGCCATGTATCTGGTGGCGGGCGGGGTGCTGGATCGCAACCCCGGTGCGCGCGTTGCCTTTATTGAAAGCGGCGCCAGCTGGCTGGTGGCGCTGGCCGAGCGCCTCGATGAAGTGGAAGAGGCGCATGCCAACTTCGTCTTCCCGAAGCTGTCGCGCCGCCCCAGCCAGATCATCGACGATCAGGTCTGGGCCAGCTTCCAGCATGATCGCGCCTGCATCACCGCCGCCGCCGCCAAGCTGCCGGGCGCGCGCAACGTCATGTGGGGTTCCGACTATCCCCATGCCGAGGGCACCTTCCCGATCAGCCGCCGCCTCGTCGACGATCTGTTCGAGGGCCTTTCGGTCAGCGACGAGGTCCGCAACAACATCCTCGGCCTCAACGCCGCGCGGCTGTTCAAGATTGATCCGGTGGTTGCGACCAGGAAGACGATCGCGGCCTGAGGAATAAACATGGTCTGGCTGGGCATTGATAGCGACCAGCAGGCCATGATCGACAGTGTCGGCGGGGCGCTCTCCTCACGGGGGGATCGCGCCGCCGACGATGTGCTGATGGAACTCGGCGTCAATACGCTGCTGGCCGATGGCGGCAGCCTGTTTGACGCCGCACCGGCCGCCTCTCTGCCCGTTATCCTCGGGGCGACAGATCCCCAGGTTAGCCAGGGCAATATCGACACGACGATTTGCGTGTCCGGTTACGCGCGCTCGATGCGACCTCCATACAGTTTTACCGGGCCGATCAAACGGCGCATGATGCAGGCTGAGCATCCCGGGGAACGGTATTCGGGTTACGAACTCGATCACCTGGTGCCGCTCTCGTTAGGCGGCGCGCCGGCCGATGAGCGTAACCTTTGGCTCGAACCCTGGACCGGGCCCATGAATGCCGGCGACAAGGATGCCCTCGAATATGTCCTGTGGCGACTTGTCTGCTCCCATGAGCTTCCCTTGCGCATTGCCCAGCACAAGATCGCGGGAAACTGGGTCGCGGCATACCAGCGCTTCGCGACACCGGAGAACCTGGCCCGGTTCCATTTCCGCCATGGTGGTGAAAAATGACGCCGGAAACTGCCCGTGCGCCCGGAAAGGAGTGGGCCAAACATGGCGGCGGCGCGGCGGCTACCCGTTATGATCATTAGAAGTCGATGGCCGGGTGAATAGAAGTTTT
>CAIWFP010000466.1 GCA_903911985.1 uncultured Sphingomonadales bacterium | reverse complement strand
CCTTTCTTATTCGCGAGGGCACGCTGACCGGTTCGGTCCGGCTGTTGGCAGGGGCATAGGCCCAAGCAGGCCGAGCGCCGCCGTTGCGTCTATTTCATCGCGGCGGATCGAGAGGCTTGCAGGTTTGACGGGCGGGGTTCGGGTTGTGTGCGGCACTGCCGCGTTGGCTATGCCGGCGCTGGCTTGAGCGCATTTGCGATGGTGCGTAACAGGTCGGCATCTGGGCAGGCGGAAGCGAAGGCGACCCGGATGCGGGTGGCGGTTTCAATGACGCGGGCGGCGATTTTGAGGAGACGCCCGCGCATGGTGGCAAACTCGGCGGTAGCGAGCGCGGCTGTTTTTGGGATGGCCTGCTGGACGCGCCACATCAGCCAATAAGCGGCCGTGTGCAGGATCAGGCGCATCTGGTTTGCGTTGGCTGAACGGCACGATGTGCGGTCGCTGGAAAGCTGGCTTTTGTGCAGCTTGATAAGGTTTTCCGCATTTCCGCGCGCGCAGTAATAGACCTCGTACAGGTCCTCCGGGCCGGGCTTGGTCAGCGAGGTCACGACGGTGCGGATATCCATGCCCATGGTGCTGGCTTCGATCCGGGCGACAACCCGGCGTTGGTGCTTCCAGCTTTTCGCGGCGTATCGGGTCTCGGCAAAGAGACGTAGGACAGGGCGATCCTCTTCGGCGCGCTGTGTCGCGCAGGCATCGGCAACAGTCACGATTGTGGGGTCGGCACGCAGCACCGCGTTGGTCGGTAGGCCCAGGACGTAGTCGATCCCGTTGGCTTCGCAAAAATCCATCACTTCGGGTCTGCCGTAGTGGCCATCACCCCGGATCGTGATGTGGGTGTTGGGCCAGCGGCGGCGGATGTGGCGGAACAGCCGCCGGATATGCCCTGCCGCTTCGGCACCCGATGGCGTCTTGCCGGTACGCAGCAACATGGCGACCGGTCGCCCGGTCGCGGTGTCATAGACATGGATCGGCATGAAACAGCGCTCACCATGATGGCCGTTCCAGAACGAGAGCTGCTGATATCCGTGCACGACATCGCAGGTATCATCTATATCCAGCGTCACCGCCGCAGGCGGCGTCGGATAGCTGGCGCAATATATGCCGATCATCCCTCCCATCATGCGCGCCAGTTCGCGTGTGGTCGGCGCATTCTCCCACCGGCTCATGGTCGGTTGGCTGGCGAGACCGGCACCCGAACCGGGCAGTTTGCCCAGGGCCAAACGAAAGCCTGGATCATCACGCAACGTGTCGAGGTCGTCCGCGTCTTCATAGCCACAGCAGATCGCCAGAATGCGTGCCCGCAGGATGTCGTCCAGCTTGTGGGTTATCCGGGCGGGATCACGCCGGTCGGCAATGCAGGCGGCTAGTTGCGCGCAGATCCCCATGGCGCGCTCAGCCTGCGCCAGCAGCAGCACGCCGCCATCCGAGGTCAGTCGACCACCGTCAAACGCGGCTGTGAGTTTCTTGCGTCCGACCGCTGGAAACGAAATCGGGTTGGCGCTATCATCGATCTTGGCGGGTGTGGCCTGTGGCATTTTATGCCTCGTTGCAGGTTGGTTTAGACACCCAATTTCCTACAATAGGCCAGTGCTTTATGCCACTCCCGCCAACCAATCCAGGTGACCCCCGGTGAATAAGGCGGGCTAGGGCTTTGTCCGCTATGGCTG
>CAIWFP010000465.1 GCA_903911985.1 uncultured Sphingomonadales bacterium | reverse complement strand
GGCCGCGCCGAGGTCAAGGAAGTGTTCCCCGCCGGCAAGCACGACAAGGCCGCCGGCCTGCTCGTGGTCGAGGGTTACATCAAGAAGGGCCTGTTCGCCCGTCTTACCCGCAACGATGTTATCGTCTCGCAAACCCACATCAAGTCGCTGCGGCGCTTCAAGGACGACGTTGCCGAAGTGCGCGCAGGGTTGGAATGCGGCGTGGTGCTGGAGGATACCAACGACATCAAGCCGGGCGATCACCTCGAAACCTTCGAGGTCGAGATGCGCGACCGCGTGTTGTAAGCGAAAACCCCTCCCGGCAACGGGAGGGGGCACACCATTATGGCCCGCCAACCCTCCACCCCCGAAACCCGCTCCGTCCGCCTGCTGAAGGTGGGAGAACAGGTGCGCCATGTCATCTCGGAACTGCTGATCCGGCAGGAGGTGCGCGACGCTTTGCTCACCTCGCACGCGGTGAGCGTGACCGAGGTCCGCATGAGCCCCGATCTGCGCCATGCCTCGGTGTTTGTGAAGCCGCTGCTGGGGGTGGACGAGGAGGCGGTGCTGAAGGCGCTGCGCACCCATACCGCCTATTTCCAGAAGGAAGTGGCCGGCAAGCTGAAGCTGAAATATGCGGCGAAGGTCAATTTTCTGGCCGATGAGAGTTTTGATGTGGCCAGCCGGATCGACACGCTGCTGTCCGACCCGCGCGTGGCCCGCGATTTGGCTGGCCCGGACGTTTCGGGTGACGAGGGCGGCGCGTAAGGCGCGCGACATCCCGGCCCTGCCCGGGCGGCTGATGTCGCCACCGGGAACTTTGCGAAAGGCAAGATGATGATCGGCGCCGAACACGGTCAGCTTTACGAGGCCCTGAGCCTGATTTTGCCGCTGGTTTTTGCCATCGTCTGTCACGAGGTGGCGCATGGCACCGTGGCGCGGATGCTGGGTGACACCACCGCCGCCGATGCCCGTCGGCTCACGCTAAATCCGCTGCGCCATATCGATCCCATTGGCACGCTGGTGGTGCCGGGCCTGCTGGCGCTCGTTCATGCACCGGTTTTCGGCTGGGCAAAGCCGGTGCCGGTGAACCCTTGGCGCCTGCGTGGCGGGCGGCAGGGCATGATGCTGGTGGCCGCCGCCGGGCCTGCGGCAAACCTGCTGCTGGCGGGGATTGCGGCGGTGGGGCTGGGGCTGGTGGTGCGGTTTGCCGGCCAGAATGCTGCTGACTCGGGTGGGCAAATCTCCGGCATCGCGGGCTTTGCGGCGGACAATTGCGTCAATTTCCTGCAGATAAACCTCTATCTGGCGCTGTTCAATCTGCTGCCGGTGCCGCCCTTCGATGGCTCGCATATTCTCGAAGGACTGCTGCCGACACCCCTGGCCGATGCCTATGCGCATTTGCGACGCTTTGGCATGTTGCTGATCGTGCTGCTGGTGGTGGTGTCGCCCACGGTACTGGGGGTGAGCATCGTTGCCCGCTTCGTCGATCCGCCGTTTGGCTGGCTCTATGAGCACTACATGATGCTGGCCGAGCATGTGGCGGGTCTGGCTGCATCCGGGCGCGCCGGATGAGTTCGCCGGTTACCCCCAGCGGCTGGATCATCCTCGACAAGCCGCTGGGGCTCGGCTCCACGCAAGCGGTAGCGGCGGTGAAGCGGAATCTGCGCGAGGCCGGCCACAACATGAAGCTGAAGGGCGGGATAAAGGTGGGCCATGGCGGCACACTCGACCCGCTGGCCACAGGCGTGTTGCCCATTGCCGTTGGCGAGGCGACCAAGCTGTGCGGGCGGATGCTGGATTCGGACAAGGCTTACGAGTTCACCGTGCAGTTCGGGCGGGAAACCGACACCCTCGACCTTGAAGGCAAGGTGGTGGCAACCAGCGACTGTCAGCCGGGTTTTGGTGCGCTGGAGAAGGCCTTGTCCGAGCGGTTTTCCGGCGAAATCGAGCAGGTTCCGCCAGCCTATTCCGCGCTGATGATCGACGGACAGCGTGCCTATGACCGGGCGCGTGCGGGCGAGGTGGTCGAGATGCCAACGCGGCGGGTGACGGTCCATCGCTGGGAATATGTCGCCGAAGGCTTCGTTGGCGAATGGGACAAGAGCGAGCAATATGCGACGCTTCGCGCCCATGTCTCCAAGGGCACCTACATCCGCAGCCTCGCGCGCGACATCGCCCTGGCGCTGGGCACGCGGGGGCATGTCACCATGCTGCGCCGCCTGAAGGCCGGGCCGTTCAGCATCGAACAGGCGATTTCGCTGGACAAATTGAACGAGGTGGGTAAGGGCGCTCCCCTTGAACGTGTAATCTTGCCGCTGGAGGCAGGGCTGGTCGACATCCCGGCTCTAAACCTCAACCCGGAAGCGGCAAGGGCGATCCGACAGGGTCGCGTTCTATCCGGGTTGCCCGAAACCGATGGGCTATACTGGGCGCGGTGCGGCGATGTGCCGCTGGCGCTGGTTATGCTGTCGGACGGCGCGTTACGCGTCGAGCGGGGTTTCAACTTTCCCGATGTTGCGGAGTAAATACTATGTCGGTTAGCCCCGAAAAGAAGCAGGAAATCATTGCGGACAACGCCCGTGCGGCCAACGATACCGGCAGCCCGGAAGTGCAGGTGGCCATTCTCACCAGCCGCATCATTACCCTGACCGAGCACTTCAAGGCCCACCACAAGGACAACCATTCGCGTCGTGGCCTGCTGATGATGGTGAACAAGCGTCGCAGCCTGCTCGACTATCTGAAGAAAAAGGATGTGGCGCGGTATAACGCGCTGATCAGCAAGCTTGGTCTTCGCAAGTAATTCAAACGGCCCGCGTCATGCGGGCCGTATCGTTTTTGGGCCCCTCCAACACGCCAAAATGTGTTACAGGGCCCATCTGCCGGGCAGGCTCGCAATTCGGCGGGCGGCCCCGGGGCGTAAAAACAGGCCCCACACCGGACCGGGACGGAATCCCCGGCAGCAAAAACCCGCAGGCAATAGGGCCGCGGGCTGAAGGAAATACCATGTTCGACGTGAAAACCGTTTCGATGGAGTGGGGCGGAAAGACCCTCACTCTGGAAACCGGGCGCATTGCCCGCCAGGCCGATGGCGCCGTTTTGGCGACCTATGGCGAAACCGTGGTGCTCTGCGCCGTGACCGCCGCCAAGGGCGTGAAAGAGGGTCAGGATTTCTTCCCCCTCACCGTGCACTATCAGGAAAAGTATTTTGCCGCTGGCCGCATCCCCGGCGGCTTCTTCAAGCGTGAGCGCGGCGCGACGGAAAAGGAGACGCTGGTTTCGCGTCTGATCGACCGCCCCGTGCGTCCGCTGTTCCCCGAAGGCTTCTACAACGAGATCAACGTTATCGCTCAGGTGCTGAGCTATGACGGCGAGTGCGAGCCCGATGTTCTGGCGATGATCGCCGCGTCGGCCGCCCTCACCATCTCGGGCGTGCCCTTCATGGGCCCGATCGGCGCCGCGCGCGTCGGCTATGTCGATGGCGAGTACACGCTGAACCCCAAGCAGGACGTGGCCGCCGCCGGCGCGCTTGACCTGGTTGTGGCTGCCACCGGCAATGCCGTGATGATGGTGGAATCGCAGGCACGCGAACTGCCCGAGGATATCATGCTCGGCGCGGTGATGTGTGCGCATGATTCGATCAAGCCGGTGGTCAATGCGATCATCGAGCTGGCTGAAAAGGCCGCCAAGGAGCCTTGGAAGATCGATCGTTCGGATAACACCGTCGACATGAAGAAGGCGCTCAAGAAGCTGATCGGCAAGGATATTGCCGCAGCCTACAAGCTGACCGACAAGT
>CAIWFP010000464.1 GCA_903911985.1 uncultured Sphingomonadales bacterium | reverse complement strand
GAGAGGACCGTCTTAACCTCTTGCAGGAGGGTGGATTGTCGATTCCAGAGGTTGCCCTCGAAACGGTGATAGACCGCTGGGGGAAGAACAAAATACAGATCCACGTCGCGCGGTGGCCGGATCGCCGTCGCTTTGCCCCACGACCCAACCATGAAGCTGTTGTCAGTCGAAGAGGACGTGCCGTAGTAATTGCGGTTCAGACACGAGACGACGCCGGTGTATTTCGTCAGCGCATCCTGTTGTTGGTTCTGCGTCAGCGCGAGATTGCGGTGGAATTGCTCGAAGCGCGGACGCACGGCGATCCACTTCGGCGAAACCGGCGGCGGCGGAATGCAAAGGTCACGGAGCGACATCTGCTGCAGCAGGTCTCTCGGCTGGCCAAGAATGGTTGGGGATAATGCGTTCACGTTGCACCTCGCTCGAAATCAACCAACACTTGTTCCGTCATATCCCACGGCAGTCGCCGTCCGTTGAGGCGCATTTTGTGGAGTGCCGCCCTGCCCACCGCCACGGTGATGCGCTGCTCGCGCACCACCTCTGAAATCAGCCAGACAGTGACGGTCAAATGTGCGGTCATGCTTGGATAGCCCGCAAGGCTTCAATGAGTTTATCCATGTCGGTTGCTGGACTGATTGCTCCGGTCTGTGTCAGGGCATTTCTGAGCAGGACGGTATTCACGAGCGCACGTTCCAAACCTTCGCCGCCACCCACCTTTAGAAAGATGGCGGGGTCATTTTTTTGATAATCCGGTAGGCTAGCCTCTAGTTCTGGCAGCACGTCGGCAAAATGATTAAAGGGTTGGTCGCAAAAGCGAAAGTGCAACAGGAGCCAGACTTCAAAACATGGCGCGCTTAGAATGGGTTCAATTCGAACTTCAGGAAGTCCCTTTTTCTTGTTTTCACGCTGCAGTGGCGTTACGCATTGCTGGAGTGCTCTGGGCAGATCGGCCTGTTCGGCGTCGATTACCACGAAAACACGGTCGCGCGGCACTTGATCAAATCGTTGGCGTGCTCGGTTGACAACCGCTACTGCATTGCTATTTGACTGTCCCTCAATGATCTCGACGCTAGCGGACGAGATGTCCAGATGCTTGAGTAGGCCCTGCAAATAAAACGGCTCCGTGCATTTCCCCTCGCACACCAATAGTGCCGAGCCCCTCTCGCGACGGCCGGCCTTCTTGCGTTCAGCCTTGTGGCGTGCTTTGGCAAGTTTCCGATTTTTGTTGTTGTTCCCTTGCATGCCACACCTCAAAATAAGAATTCGCTGAGGAATGGCACTGCGCCGTAACGTCCCTGCAAATATCCACGCTCAATGGCGTCGTTCTTTCGAGGGCTAAACTCGAGCAGGGAGTACAGCTCAGAAGTTTGATCCTTTTTCTTTTCGACAAACCAAACCTGATCGCGTCGCAATAATTCGGGGTCAAGCAACGATGTGTCGTGCGTAGTCATCCACAGTTGAGCACCATTTTGTGACAGGTGCGGCTTATGCAGCATGCGCAAGATGTATCGCGTGAGCAGCGGATGCAGGCTGGTGTCGAATTCATCCACCACGAGCAACTTGCCATTTTCAATTGCGTCCAGCAACGGTGCTGCATAGCCAAGTAACCGTTGTGTGCCGAAAGATTCAAAACGCCGATCGAACCACTGCTCTATGCCGTCGGGCGTGGTGTGGCAAAACTCTACATCTGGTAGCTCACCTTCAAATGTGCGTAGCTCTGGCGGCTTGCCAGGCTCAAGTTTGAATTCGACTTGCTGGCCCTTTCGCTTTTCTACCTTGATGTCACTGATGTGGATGTCGGCAGCGTTCATCAGTCGCAGCACCCAATCTTTGTATTTGGGGTCCTCAAGACGCTGTAGCGTGGGGAGCAGATTGAATTCAGCGCGGGCCGGTAACACGATCAAATCATTTGCGAACCAGTTAAACAGTGGTTGCAGAAGTTGACTGTTCGACTGCGCCGCCTGCGTCAGGAACAGAGAACGTGCCGCAGTGCTGGCTTTCCAAAGTTCGCGCTGTCCCTTCTTTTCGCCCTTAAAGTGAACTGAAAAGGGTTCCCAGTCGTTTTCGCCCGTTTCAGGGTTGTAGTGATATTCAAACCATCGCTGCGCCTTGCTCGCCTTATAAACGAGCAGCCACTCAGAGCAAATTCTTTCGCCGTCGAACTTGAAGCCATATTGATAGCGAACGCCATCAAGAAGAAGCATGATTTCCAACTCAGTCGGCAGTTTGCGTGACTTTTCATCGAGTAGGAAGGGCGTGTAATGCTCACGGTACTGCGGCTCAAGCATGCGGGTGGAATTGAGCATCAGTTGCTGCATTGTCATCAACGCAAAGATCAGATTGGTCTTTCCGCTCGCATTGGCACCATAAATTACGGTCGAGCGCACTAGCTTTGGCGCTGCGCTATGGTTTGTGACGATGCAGTGGGTGTCGTCCATCCCCTTGTCATGGGCCGAAGCAGAGAAGCTCAGGCATTGCTCTTCGCGGAAAGATCGGAAGTTTGTCACCCTGAACTCAACCAGCATTTTCGTCCCCAATTGAAAAATTAAAGCTATTGTTGCTCTTTTTTTGCAAAAATTCAACCTGTTTTTCTATTCTTCTTGTGTATCAGCCAATCTTCTTCGGCCGCGCCAAATTTACGTGCGCGAAGGGTCGGTTAGGTCCTTGACTGCTTGATCAGCACCCAGTCTTTCATTGAGTTTAAATTTTATATATAATTTAGTAGAATTTAAACCTTACATGGGGGTGTCATGCTTAGGAACCGCATTCGGCAAGCGCGCCTCGCTGCAGGCCTCACCCTGGACGCCTTGGGAGAGCAGGTAGGCGTTACACACACGGCGATCCAGAAGTACGAGAAGGGGACCATAACGCCGCCTTCGTCGCAGCTTCTCAAGCTGGCGCGGGCTTGTGGGATACGCGTTGAGTACTTCTTCCGCACCCATGAGGTGGAACTGCTGGAGCCGGAGTTTCGTCGGCTGTCGACATTCGGCAAGACCGCGCAAGAAGCGCTCAAGATCAAGGTCGTGGATCTGATTGAGAAGCGGGTCGAGTTGCTGGGGTTCTTCCCTGAATCGCCCATTCTGCAGTTTGAATCGCCGGCAGGGTTACCTCAGCACATCAATGCGCCAGAAGAGCTTGAGGCTTTTGCCGATCAGGTACGTGACACATGGAAACTCGGACTCAATCCGATCGGTGACCTGACAGATACGTTGGAGACACTTGGTCTGCTAGTGATCGTCGTTGATGAAGACAACCCAGGTTTTTCTGGATTAACAGCGACCGCTCGGACATCCGATGGACGCACCTATCCGATCGTGGTTGTGTCGTCCCATTGGCCGGGCGATCGTCAGCGCTTTACCTTGGCACATGAACTTGGTCACATGCTGCTCGCTGGGCGCCTAGGCGCCGACCTCGAGGTGGAAAAGGCCCGTGATCATTTCGCTGGCGCATTTTTGGCACCGATGGCCGCTGTGGTACAAAACCTTGGCCAAAACCGCCATCACGTTGAGTGGCGAGAACTGTATGCGTTGAAGCACGCATTTGGTTTGAGCATGGCTGGGTGGCTGCTGCGCGCGAAACAATGCAACGTCATTACGGAAGCTGCCCATTCGTCGCTGTTGAAATTGTTTTCGGCGAAGGGGTGGCGCAAGCAGGAACCTGGCGATCCGGTTGCACGCGAAATCCCGCGACTGTTTGAACAACTGGTATATCGAGCCTTGGGCGAGCAGTACGTTTCAGAATCAAAGGCTGCGGAACTACTGGGTATCCCCGCGATGCGCTTTCATGCGGAAAGGCAACTGGAACTGGTGGACGCTGCTGCCCAGTCTGCCGTCGCTTTTTGAAGGCGACGGCGTTGTTGCTCATACGACACGTTGATTTGAAACAGGTCAGCGTGCCAGCGCGCACTTACTGGCGGTTCATGCGTTACTCATCAGATTCGGCCGACCTGCGACTAGCCCATTTCATGACCTCCTCCAGATTGAATCGCAGGGATGAGTTGATTTGCACGCAGGGCATGTCGACCGCCTCACGAATTCGCTTGTTGCTGAACATGTAGGCGGGAAGGCTGGTCGCGATAGCCGCCTCCTTTGCCGTTACCAGATTTGAGCGTGATGCCGGCGATTGACCATTCGCTCTTTCCGACGTCGACGCGTGGAGCGCGCTGTGTTCGTAGGCCCGAACTTCAGCCAATGGATAAACCACTCGCTTCGACAATTTGAGGTAGTAAGGACCACGGCCTTCGCTACGCCAGCGTTGCAAAGTTTTTGGGCTAATGCCCCAGTGTTGAGCCAATTCGATTTCTGACAGGACAAGTTTTTCCATGACATAACTCCTTTGGTTGATGGAGTTATGAATTGACGCGCGACCGAATCAAGTTGGCAACCGTTCCCCATCCGCACGCCAGATGGCCAGTCATTGATGGGGCTGGTCGCGACGTGACGTCTGCTGAATTGGCCGGCAAGTTGTTCGACTTGGCCTGGTCAATTTGGCAGGGAGAAAGCGGCAACGAAATGCCCATTTTCTCTAATCCATGTCCTCAAGGCCAATACGGTACTATTTGGCTATAAACGCGGACGCGGGTTCGGTTCCGTGTTCCGCCACCATACACAAGGGCTCGGACTCATCTCCGGGCCCTTTTTCTTGCCTGAAATCCCCGCACCACGCGGGGTTCCGGCCACCTGTGCTGCGGGTGGTTGTCAGCCGAAACGCCTGAAATCGGCCACATTCTCGGTCCATAGCCGTCTCTGTTCTCCGTTTGGCCTGCGGGTAGGCGCAGATGGTGGCCTAGCAAAATCAACAACTTACGCGCGTCGGTTCATCGTCAACCAAGGCCGCCGGTCACCACCGCAACTAGACGGCGTGCGTCACTTGTACTAACATTGCGGCAGTTGATCTAACAAAAGAGGTGCTGCCATGACTGCCGTTGCATCGTCGCCTTCCGCCCGTTCTGCCCGACTTGGGCTGCGCGCTACCCCCGAACAGGAGGTGGTGCTGCGCCGTGCCGCCGAGGTGGCCCACAAATCGCTGACCGACTTCATCCTCGACAGCGCGTGCCTGGCCGCCGAGCAGACCCTGCTCGATCAGCGGTTGTTCATGGTCTCGGGTAGCCAGTACCAGGCCCTGATGGATCTGCTGGATCGCCCCGAACAGGCCAATGAGGGTTTGCGTGATCTGTTTGCCCGCAAGGCGCCCTGGGATACGAAGTGACGTTGCGCGCACCGGAGCCTCTGGCCGCGCAGCATCGGCTGGAAGGTTTTGATTGCGGCAAGCCCGCGTTGAATGACTGGCTGTTGCGCCACGCCCGCCAGGCGCAGGGCAGTGGCTCGGCCAAGACCTTTGTCGTTGCCGAGGACGATGGCCGCGTGGCGGGCTACTTTAGCCTGACCGTGGGACAAGTCGACACGCTGGAGGCGCCGGAGCGCATTCGCAAGGGGATGGGGCAATACCCGTTGCCGGTGGTGATTCTGGCGAGGCTCGCTGTCTCGGTGGTGGACCAGGGGCGAGGGATAGGCTTTGGCCTGCTGCAGGACGCGATTCGCCGCACGATGCTGATTGCCGAACAGGCCGGCATCCGTGCCATGCTGACCCACCCCATCGATGAAGAAGCGGCGAGGTTCTACACCCGGTTCGGGTTCATCGCGTCACCGCTGCGCGAACAGCAATTGTTGCTGCTCTTGAAGGACGCCCGTCGCTGGGTCCGCTGAACCATGACCATCGAATCACTGCCCACTTTTACCAAGCCGGCCCGCCAGCGCTGGGAGTCCATCCCTGCCGACATTCGCCAGCGGCTGCTGTCCAACGTCTGGTGCGGCCAGTGCCGTCACGAAACCACGATCACCAATTTCAGCGGCACCATCAAGGGTGGCGACTTGCTGCTGGTGGGCAAGTGCGCCGAATGCCGCAGTGATGTGGCACGGGTCATCGAGGGCTCGTAACTCGGTCAGGCGTCGAACCCCGCCACCACCTCCCGCTGCGCCGCCCAGTCGGTCGGCAGCGGGTTCCGCTGAAACCACAGCAGGCTCATGCACCGGGGCTGCTGCCCGGCCAGGATGCTCTGGATGACGGCGGGCTCCAGCAGCGTCAGCCGCAGCAGTTCGTTGACCGTCGAGTGGTGCAGGCCTTCGCGCTGGGCGATTTCGCTCCCACTGCCGACCACACCATCGTCGAGCAGTTGCTGCCAGTAGAAGGCCCGCGTCAGTGCCACCAGCAAGGGCTGGTCGATCTGTGTGGCGACCTTGCCCGGCGACTCGACCGCCCCATCTGGCCGCACCACCACCTTGCTGGCGCCGCGCTTCCTGATCTTCAGCGGGATGAAGGTGGACAGCTTGACCTGGCCGCCATCCCGGCGTTCGCGGGCGATTGCTGCCCCCAACGGCTGCACTTTCGGCTTCATGCCTCCACCTCCTGCTGTTCCCATTCCTGCAATTCCGCGCCGATGGTGCCGGGCATCAGTTCCCCGGCCAGTTCCTGCCAGCCCTGATCGCGCCAGATGATTTCCAGCCCGCCGTCGGCAATCACCACGCGCTCGATCAGCAACTGCGCCAGTCGACACTGTTCGGCGGGGAACAGCTGTTGCCACAGGCCCGCCAGATTTCGCATCGGCAAGACCACCTCAGGCTCCGACAGGTCTGGGCGGGTTGTCCGAATCCGATCCCACACCGACTGAACGATGTGCGGCGCTGACAGCGCCGCTACGATCTGCTGGGTCACCAATTCCTCAATGGGCGCTGCCGGTAGTGGCCCGTGCTGGCTGGCCCACGCGCCAAAGCGCCGGTGCTTGATCGGCGTGTAGTAGCGGTAGGTCTTGCCCTTCTTGACGGTATAGCTGGGCACCAGACGTTCACCGTCTGGCGTGAAAAGCAGGCTGCGCAATAACACCGGCTCACGCTGGCGGTCGTTGGTCTCGCGCCGCCGTTCGATGCCATCAGTGGCGATCAGTGTGTGCACGGCATCCCACTGCGCTTGCGTCACGATGGCCTGATGCTGGCCGGGGAAGGACTGCCCCTTGTGGACGATCTCGCCCAGGTACATCCGGTTGTGCAGCATCTTGTAGATGGTCTGCTTGGTGAAGGGCTTGCCGCCCTTGGTGACCACGCCTTCTGCGCCGTAGGTCTTGGCCATCAGGGTGGCCGAGCGAACAGTCACGAAGTCATTGAAGATTCGGCGCACCAGCGTGGCTTCTGTTTCATTCACCATGAGCAGCCGATCCCGAACGTCGTACCCCAGCGGCAGCGGCCCGCCCATCCACATCCCCTTGGCCTTGCTGGCCGCGATCTTGTCGCGGATGCGCTCGCCGGTCACTTCCCGTTCGAATTGCGCGAAGGACAGCAGCACGTTGAGCATCAACCGGCCCATCGAGGTGGCCGAGTTGATCTGCTGCGTGACCGCGCTGAAGCTGACCCGGTGGCGGTCAAACACATCGACCATCCGCGCGAAATCGGCCAACGAGCGCGACAAGCGGTCGATCTTGTAGACCACCACGATGTCGACCTTGCCCATCTGAATGTCGGCCATCAGGCGGCGCAGAGCGGGCCGCTCCATGTTGCCGCCAGAGAACCCGCCATCGTCGTAATCATCAGCCACGGCGATCCAGCCCTCGTGGCTCTGGCTCTTGATGAAGGCGTGGCCGGCTTCCTTCTGGGCATCGATGGAATTGAAGGACTGGTCGAGCCTTTCGTCGCTGGAGACGCGGCAGTACACCGCGCAGCGTTTTGGGGGCACAAGCAGGGGGGCGTTCATTGACCATCCCCCTTGCCATCGCGCAGACCAAAGAACTTCGGCCCGTTCCAGTGCGTGCCGGTGATGTGGCGGGCCGCCGCCGACAGGCTCTTGAACACCTGGCCATCCAGGGCATACAGACCATCGGGTGTGACCGTTACGCGGTACTCGCGCTCATCCCATTCCCGGATCAGCGTGGTACCGGGAATCAGCAAGGTCTGCGCGCTACGACCGGCGGCGGATTTGATCTTGGAATGCTTGGCACCGGCCTCGACCAGCATCTTGCGGATGTTGGTGGGCAGCGCGCCGTAAGCAAGCTCCTGGATGCGGTAGGCAAGACGCGACTCCACGTAATTGCGATTGCGATGGCTGGGCCGCCGGGGAAAGTGCTGATCCCAAAGCGCCCAAAGGTCTGCCATCGGCAGGGATGGCAGCGCAGCCAGCTGGGCCGAGATGCTACCGTTGGGAGTACCCGTCATTCTCAATCCTCCCAGATCTGCAATGCGTCCAGCGTCATCCACAGGCGGGCATCATCGATGGTGGCCATCTCACGCGTAGCAAGGTCCCGGTCAAGGCTCCGCCCCTCCTTGCCGGTGTAACGGTAGATTTGCCCAGCGTGCTGCACACGCACCGGGCCATAGGCGTCAAACTCGACCTGTACTGGCATGCTTCCTCGCAGGCGCTTGTTGGTGTCGATCACCACTGCGGTGACGGTTGTGATGGTCATTTCGGTATCCTTTATCTAGAGTGGTTTGTGGACCTCCATGAACGCGCTGTGGCGACCAGAAGCCAAGTCAAACCGCGCTCTGTTCGAGGTCGTCGGCTTGCCCTGTCGCAACATCGACACGCTCTCCCAGCAGCGTCTGGGGTTTGCCGGTGCGCCGGTCCTTGATGCCCAGGATGTAGATCTCGCCGTCCCACACCCCGCAGGCCACGTCGGTGTCGCTGGCCGAGGCGGGCATCAACCAGCCGGTGATGCCGTTGGGCAACTGCAGCAGGTCTTCCATCTCGTGGATGGGCCAGCGCATCGCCTCCTGGTAGTGGTCGGCAAACTCCAGGAGTTGCTGGGGCACGTCCGGGAAGTTCTCCTGGCTGAGGATGGGAATCCAGACCAGCGGCTGGCCGCTGGCAAACCAGCCTTGCACGCGCTGCTCGACTTCGGGGTTGTAGTGCTGCAGGCGTTCAACGGGCACGTGACGGGTGCCATCACTGGCTAGGGGTTGGGGTTCTGTCGTGTAGTTCATCAAAGGCTCCTTGAGTGGTAACCCGGCACGGCGCCGGGCGGTAACCGGGGTGGTAACTGGTAACCCTGTTTCGGGGTCTGTCGGTAGCGGGGCAGCGCGCTCGCGCCCCCCATATGGCGTTTTGGCGAGGAAGGACCCAATTCGCCTGTGGGCAGGTCACGTGACGATCAGGCCGCTGGCATTTCCGCCGCCAGTGCATCGCTGGCTGCTTCGATCAGACCGCGCGGAATCTCAACCGGGAAGCGACTTTCGTCGTGGTGGTAGTTGATCTGGCGCCGGGCCGCCGAGGCGCGAGCCAGTGCGCTCATGACCGGCATCAACTGCTCGTGCAGCTCGATTTCGGCCATTGCCGCACGGCAGTGGATGAAGTGGTCCCTCGCCTTGCGCACGGCATCGGGCATGCCAGCCAGTTGACCTTGAATCGCATCACGCTGACGCTCAAGTTCAGCCTGCGATGCCCGGGTGATGCGCAGCTCCACCTCCAGCTTGGTCAAGGTTTCAGGCACCACGAATTCCGCTTCGGTGTCCAGCAGCGCCCGGGATGCCGACTTCGTCTCGACAGCAATGCGCGCTTCGAGGTCCGCCAGCCGCTTGGCGATCTTGGTCAGTTGGCCATCGACCTTCTGCACCTCAGCGGTGAGCGCCTTGCGTTGCGCGATCAGATCGTCAAGTTGTTTGCGGGCCACTGCGAAGCGCTCTGGGGTGGCCAGGACCTGCTGCAGCGGACGCAGTTGGCTCTCCAGGTTGGACGCCTTCGACTTGAGCCTTTCCATCCGCTGATTGGCCTCGCACAGGATGGGCCAGTGGGCTTTGGCGGCCGGTGGCGTGTTCATCGACATCGAGCCAGCGGCATCACGCAGCCGGGTTTGCTTCTCGCGTGCCGCAGCGTGCTCCGCTTCCGCCTCGGCCAATTCAGCTTTGAGGGGCGTGAGTTCCAGGGTGAGCGCGTCGTGCTCAGCCTTGACTTTGTCGAGGTAGGGGTTGGACTTCTTGCTGAACGGGTTCAGTTTCATGGTGATGGTCTCCAGGTTTGATCAGGGATGGACGGGGTAGTGGGTATCGCCGGGCCGCGCGACGGTGCTGACCCACAGGCCGGGGCCCACCTGCTTCTTGATGCCGACCGGCGCGCCGGGGCGGCGGGGATGGCTAGTGGCCAGCCAACCCCGGTGGGAGTTGGTTTGCCCGGTCATCGCCGCAATCGCGGCAGCCAGCGGGGACAGCTGCGTTTCGGCAGAGGTGGATGGGCTGGTGGTCTGCGGCGTGATGCCGAGAACCTTGGCCCAGATGGGATGCAAGTTGGGATTACTCACGGTGAGCTCCATATCGAGTGCCACCCTCGATGCCGGGTGGCGTGGCAGGATTGGTTTGGGAACGGGTCTGGGCAATGCGCCAGCGCGCGCCCTCACGGCTGTGGCCGAGATGCGTGATGTCGATGCCCTTGGCGCGATAGGCCGGGGCGATGCGGCGCAACTGATCCGACAGACCTTTGGGCGAGCGCGGCCAACTGCTGCGGTCGGGGATGCTGTGGGTGTTCAGCAGGTCGTAGAGCTGGCCGGCTGTGCCTTGCCAGTTGATGGGCAGCACGCGCTCGACGAGGTACTTGTCCAGGGCTTGCGCGACGGCGTTGCTCTCCAAGGCCCGGTCGATGCCCGCACGTACCAGTTCGGCGTACTGCTGTTGGAATTCACCGGGAGCGAAGCCCAAGGCGCGGGCCACTGCCTCGCCCAGCCGTTCGTAATCGGCCATGCGCTGCTTCTGGGTCAGCTTGACCGTCGGAAGGATGGCCAGCGCCGCTGAGAACAGATCCAGCAGCCCGGCGAACACCTTGGGCTGGTCGCGTTCCCAGCCCGCGTGCGTATCTGCATCGTCACGCCGGGCATCGGCGGGGATGGTCGGCAGATCGACGTGAATCACCCGGTCGATCAGGTCCGGTCGCGTGGCAACCACGGCGATGCCGTTGAGCACCACCGGCCGCTTGGTCTCCATCACGTGCTCTTCGCCATTGGTGTAGAGCTGGCGCGAGGCAAAGCCGCCGCCGGTGGCTAGGGTGCAAAAGGCATCCTGTTGCTCGGGCGTGAGGCCGGAGAGGTTCTCGTAGCTGACCAGCCAGTTGTTGGCGGCGGCGACGAACACGTCCTCCACGCACTTCACTGCGCGTGGTTTTCTTACCCCCGCCGATGCGCAGGACTTCGCCGCCAGCCTGCTGCATGGGCACGCACCCGGGCGCCGCGAGCGCGCGAGCATCGACGCCGCGCAACCGCTCGCCGGTGTGCGCGTGCTGGACTTCGGCTGGGTGTGGTCTGCGCCATGGGTAGGCACCATGCTCGCCGAACTCGGCGCGCAGGTGATCAAGGTCGAACACGCAGCAAGGCCTGACAACCTGCGGCTGTCGGGGCGCATCTTTCGCAACGGGCAACTGGTGGAAGGTCCGAGCCGCGAAATGTCGCCGATGTATCACCAGATCAACCACGGCAAGCTCGGCATCACCCTCAATGCCAAGGAGCCTCGCGCGCGCGATTTGCTCGAACGCCTGGCGGCGATGAGTGATGTGGTGGTCGAGAACATGTCGCCCGGTTCCATGGAGCGCATGCAGCTCGGCTACGATCACCTGCGCACCATCAATCCGCGCCTCGTGATGTTGTCGATGGCCTCCGGCGGACAGTTTGGCGCGCTGTCATCCATGCGCGCCTACGCGCCCACCATCTCGTCCTTCATCGGCCTCGAAGCGATGATCGGCTATCGCGGCGAAACGCCCATAGGCGCGCTCAACTTTGGCCTCGCCGATCCCAACGCCTCCATCCATGCACTGCTGCCGGTGCTGGCCGGCGTGCGCCGCGCGCGGGCGACGGGTGAAGGATGCTATGTCGATCTGTCGCTGCTCGAAGCCCTGGCCGCGACATTGCGCCCCTATCTCCTAGCAGCGCAGATTCAACAACGCCAGCCGCCCTTGCCCGGCAACACCCATCCGGCCATGGCACCCCATGGAATTTATCCGGCCCGGGAAAACGACGCGTGGCTGACCATCGCCGTCAGCGACGACGCGCAATGGGAGGCACTCGCGCGCCTCGCATCCAACACGCCATGGGCGAGCGATGCGCGCTACACGAGCATGGCCGACCGCCGCGCCAATGTGGATGCCCTCGATGCGGCGCTCGCGGCCTGGACGGCAATCCATGCGCGCGACGAGCTGGTGGCAGCGCTGCGCGACGCCGGCATCGCTTCGTCGCCGGTGTTGTCCGTGGAAGAACAATGGCAGGACCCGCATTTCGTCGCGCGCGCCATCAAGCACCGCGTCACCATTCCCGTCTACGGTGAAGAAGATCTGTTCTGCGCGCCGTGGCGGTTTTCCGATTTCAGACCACGTGTGACGCGCTGCGGACCTACCACCGGTGAACACAATGATTTTGTTTTCGGCGAACTGCTGGGCATGCCCGCCGAGGAGATCGCCGAGTTGAAGAGCGCGGGCGTGATCGCCTGAGCCTGCGCGTATTACGGACGGAACACCATGTCAGCCAGCGATAGCGTCGAACCCACGCCCAACACCAGTCAGACCCCGGCCCTGTGGGACGGCGCGCTCGAAGAAGCGCGCAGTTTGATAGGCGTGGATCTGCGACGCACCGGCCAAAGTTGGAACACCGAAGCTTCGCCCGATGCCGTTCGCCATTTCTGCTGGGGCTTGGGCGACGAGAACCCGCTGTTCTGCGACCCGGCCTACGGCGCCACCACGAAATGGCAGAGCGTACTCGCACCCGGCTGCTTTCTCTACACCATCGACACCACGGTGGTCGCACCCAAGCTGCGCGGCATTCAATGGCTGTACGGCGGCACCGAGTGGGAATGGTTCGAACCGATACGCCATCGCGACAGCTTCACGGTGCGCGCGCGCCTACTCGATGCGGTGGAGAAGCGCGGCAGCAAAGCACGCGCCTTCATCATTCAAACCGGCGAAGTGCTGTACACCAATCAGCACGGCCAACTGGTGTGCCGCGCGCTCGGCAACACCGCCCGCACGCCCCGCGCCAAGGCCGAAGGCGGCTTGAAATATGAACCACGCGAAACCCACCGCTATACGAATGAGGAACTCGAACACATCGCCCATGCCATCGAGCACGAAGAACTGCGCGGCGCTGTGCCGCGTCACTGGGAAGATGTGGAAGTGGGCGCTGCCATCCAGCCAATGTTGAAAGGCCCGCTCAACATTACCGACATGATCTGCTGGTATTCCGGCGGCGGGCACAGCTATCAGTCCCATAGGCGCGCCCATATGCATCGCAAGCGTCATCCCGCCGACGCCTTCGTCAACAGCGAGACCGGCGCGCAGGACAGCGCCGCGCGCGGCCACACCGAGAGCACGATGGCACGCGAAGTCGGCATGCCGGGCGGTTACGACGTCGGCACCCAGCGCATCTCCTGGCTCGGCCAGTTGATGACCAACTGGATGGGCGACGAAGGCTTTCTGCGTAAGCTGAATGTGAGCCTGCGCCGCCCGAACATCTTTGGCGATGTGTCGTGGTGCAAGGGCCAGATCGTCGACAAGCGCATCGAGGACGCACTCTACGTGGTTGAACTGGAACTCGCGGTAGTCAATCAACTCGATGAAACCACCGCCACCGGCACCGCGCTGGTCGCCTTGCCGTCGCGCAGCGGCGCGAGCACACGCTAGAGGACGCCGAAATCATGAGTAACGAACATCGTCACAGCGCGATCCGTTTCGTCACCCGAGGGCAACGCCATGCGGGCCCGGACGCGGCGCTCCTGGCGATACGCCACGACTTGTACGCGGACGCGCGACTCAAAAACCCGCTTCGCTGGAAGCGTCAAACAAGAAACTGGCGCCGCGTCATCGTCGTCCACTTAAACCCAGAGAAAGCCGACAAAAAGGCACGCGACGAATCAGAT
>CAIWFP010000463.1 GCA_903911985.1 uncultured Sphingomonadales bacterium | reverse complement strand
GGGCGGCCTGACCACCACCGACATCAGCCATGTTGACGCCACTGGCATCGAATCGATCGACGACTGGCTCGATCTGCTTGACGCCACGACCGACCTCACCGTCGCGCATACCTCCGGGACCACCGGCAAGCTGTCCTTCGTGCCGCGCAGCAAGGCGCAGTGGCGGCAAACCATTGTTCATTCCGCAACCATCATTCGGGACTGGTGGGGCCGGGGCAGCGGGCCGGATATTCTGAAGGACAAGATCCCGATCATCATTCCGGGCTATCGCCATGGCGCGGCGGCGATGCAGCGGGGCAATGGCATCCAGGTGGACCTTTACGCCGGCGGCGAGGAGAATGCGCTGTTCATGTACCCCGATGCGCGTTTCAGCGCCGATGTTGCCTCGCTGGCCGGGCGTCTGCGCGCCGCCGAGGCGCGTGGCGAGGCCGGGATGCGGGATATTCCCCAGGTGCTGCTTGATCGACGCGAGGCGCTGCTGGAACTCGAAAAGCGCCGACCCGAGGATGTCCGCCATTTCTTTGCCGAGGCGCAAGCCCGCTTTGGCGGCAAGGATGTCTATGTCACCGCCATGTGGGCGATCCTTTATGACTGGGCCGAGGAAGGGTTGAAACGCGGCATCCGGAACATCTTCGGCCCGGGCAGCGTGCTGCTGACCGGCGGCGGCAAGAAGGGCCAGGACATGCCCGACAACTGGCGCGACCAGGTGCTCGAATTTCTCGGCTTCACCAATTTCTACGAGATGTACGCGACCAGCGAGATGATGGGGCTTTGCATCAAATGCGAGCATGACCACTATCACGTGCCGCCGGTCATCGTGCCCTTCCTGCTCGATCCGCAGACCGGCGCGCCGCTGCCGCGCAAGGATGGCACGGTGGGGCGCTTCGCCGGGCTTGATCTCATGCCCAACACCTATTGGGCGGGGCTGATCACTGGCGATGAAGTGACCATGTCCGGCTGGGAGGAGCCTTGCACCTGCGGGCGGACCGGGCCTTATGTCCATCCCGAAATTCGCCGCTACAGCGAAGCCGAGGGCGGCGACGACCGCATCGTTTGCGCCGGGGCCCCGGAAGCGCATGACCGCGCGCTCGAATTCCTTGCCGAATTGTCGCTGTGAAGGATCGGCGATGTCAGACGAATTTCGCGTACCGCTGATCATTCGCGGCGAGATTATCGACGATGCCAGGGTCGAACACGGCGGGCGGCGGGGCGGTATCAGCTTCCGCGCTCCGGATATTGCCGGGCATATCGGCAGGCTGACGCTGCGCACCCCGTCGGGGATGGCCGATCTCTATGCGATCAGCTTCGAGGAGATTCTCGATTATCTCGTGGAACTCGGCAGGCGTCTCGATTTCGAAACCAACCGCCATGTGCGCGAGGCATTCCGCCTGTCCTGCGTCACCTCGGGCCTGTCCGAGAGCATCCTGCGGTTCCACTATGCGCAACTTGGCGCGATGTTTGACCGGGATGACATGCGTGGCATGGTCGAGCGCAGCTGCGGGGTCGACTATCTCGAGGGCTGGGTCGATCAGGGGCCGAGCCGCTTTCCCGGCCTTACCGCGCGGACCCGGGCCTTTGGCGCGCGTGCCATCCATGTCATCGCCGGCAATGCGCCGATCGTCAGCATCCTGACCGTCATCCGCAATGCCCTGACCCGCTCGGACGCGGTGATCAAGCTGCCGTCGAACGATCCGCTGACAGCGGTCGCGCTGGTGCGCACCATGGTCGAGATGGCGCCCGACCATCCCATCACCCGGCATATCTCGGTGGCCTACTGGAAGGGGGGTGACGAGGCGGTCGAGCGGGCGATTTACGACCCGCGCGGCGTCGAAAAGATCATCGCCTGGGGCGGGTTCGATTCGGTCAAACACATCACCAGATATCTCCAGCCGGGCATCGATCTCATCACCCAGGACCCCAAGATGAGCGGCACGATCATCGGCAGGCAGGCCTTTGCCGACGAGGCGACGCTGCGTTCGGTGGCGCGGCGGCTGGCGCTCGACATTGGCGCGCAAAATCAGGAAGGCTGCGTGAGCGCGCGGGTGATATACGTTGAATCCGGAACCGACGAGGATGGCATCGCCCGGGCCAACAAACTTGGCGAGCTGACCTTCGCCGCGCTCCAGATGCTGCCGCCGCATCTGAGCACGCCGCACAAGGCGTTCGACCAGACGCTCAAGGCCGAGATTGACGCCGCGCGTCTGCAGGATGAGGAATATCG
This sequence comes from uncultured Sphingomonadales bacterium, assembly GCA_903911985.1. Taxonomy (GTDB): domain Bacteria; phylum Pseudomonadota; class Alphaproteobacteria; order Sphingomonadales; family Sphingomonadaceae; genus Novosphingobium. The sequence continues at coordinate 5,555 of CAIWFP010000463.1, read as the reverse complement.
CGTGTTCGGCGGCAAGCGCAACGAAGGCGCGCTGATCGTCAGCCAGGAGGAGTATCCGGTCGATTTCTCGCGGATGCTGGCGTGCCGTGTCGGCAATATTGTGCCGATTGATTCGTTTGAGGCCGCGGTTCGCTCGGTCAACGCCTATACCCAGACCATTGGCATCTTCCCCGAGGAACTTAAGGAAGCCTTGCGCGACCGGCTGGCATTTCAGGGCGCACAGCGGCTGGTATCGCTGGGCGGGGCGGCGACGATGCAGCACAACATGGAAAAGCAGGACGCGATCGAACCGGTGCGGCGCATGGTCAAGTGGGTAACCGAGGAAACCGCCGATGGCGCGATGCTGGATGCGCTGGCGGGGTAATCGCGCTGGCTATGCGCGGCGCCATGACCGCCTTTGGGCCAAGGGCGACTGGTGGAAGGGGAAGTGGCGGAAGGGCGCTTGGGGGGCGCCAGCACGACATGCCAGCCCCCCTGACGGATCAACCGCGAGGCCGCACACTGGCATAACCAGCCAGCCCTGCCACAACGAAATCATATTGCAGGAAATCATGCGGGAAGCCGAGTTCGATGCGGCTGGCGTTATCAAGCGCGGCGAGATGCTCCGCGTTCAACACCAGATCCAGTGCCCCGACATTATCCTCGAACTGGCGCAGGGTTCGCGCGCCGATCACCGGTGCGGTGACGACCGGATCAACGAGTGTCCAGGCCAGTGCCACCTGTGCCGAGCTGGCGCCGATCCCGCTGGCAACGGCCTTTACCGCATCGGCAACCGCGACCGTTGCAGGGTTTACCCGGCCAACCGCGTTTAACATCGGGCCGCGACCACCATCGGGATCGGCCGGAGCTTGCGCTCCGGTGGCGTATTTGCCCGACAACAACCCGCTGGCCAGCGGCGACCATGGCATGACGCCAAGCCCGAGTGCCTTGGCCGCGGGCAGCAGATCACGCTCGGTGGTGCGCTGGAGCAGGCTATATTCCACCTGAAGTGCGGCAAGCTGGGTCCAGCCGCGCAATTCGGCGATGGTCTGGAGACGCGCAACCTGCCAGGCGGGCGTATCGGAAATGCCGATATAGAGGATTTTGCCCTGACGAACGAGATCGTCAAAGCCGCGCAGGATCTCGTCGGCGGGGGTGGTATCGTCCCATACGTGCAGGAAGAGCAGATCGATATGGTCGGTCCGCAGCCGCCTGAGGCTGTCCTCGACCGAGCGGACCATGGATTTGCGGCTGTTGCCTGCCGCATTGGGATCGCCCTTGCCGGTGGGCAGCGAATATTTGGTCGACAGAACCAGACGATCGCGCTTGGCGGCCGCGAATTTTCCGGTCAGTTCCTCCGAACGGCCTTGGGCATAATATCCGGCGGTGTCGATGAAATTGCCGCCGCGATCGACATAGGCGTCAAAGATGCGGCGGGATTCAGCCTCCTCGGCGCCCCAGGTTTCGCCGAAAGTCATTGTTCCCAGACACAGGGGCGAAACCTTCAGGCCTGATCGGCCGAGCATGCGATAGCTGTCGAGTGATAGCGGAGCGGTCATATTGTTTCCTGTCGTGCGATTATTCGGTCACAACCCAGTGCATCATGCGATGCAGTGGCCAGCCGCCATCATGGGGCGTGCCGCCAAACTTTCCGGCATTGATATTGCCAAGCCCGACGATCCGCTGTGCCCCGGCGGAAGATAGCGCATCCCGCATTTGGCAATCCGCCCGGGCGGATAGACGCCAACCGACTGGGTGGCGACGGTGACATGCCGCAAGGCATCGGCGAGCGTCGGCACCTCGACCACATTGACCAGCTTGCCCCCGGGGTTGAACGCCACCGGCTCGGTCGAGCGGATCACCATGCCGCGCCCGTCGGGCTGGCCGAACACGCGATAAACCGGCTCGAGCATACCCAGCATGTCGATCTCCTCCAGCACCGGCGCGGGCGGCACCGGACCGTCCTCGCCCGCGCCATAGCGCGTCTCGCGGCCCATCGCGGCGACCAGTGCCGCGCAATAGGCATCCACCTGATCGCTTGTCCCCTCGACGAACTGGAAGCGGGCGCAACTGCAGGCATCCTGGTTGAAGGCCACGACATCGGCGGCAGCGCGGATGGCGATATCATCGAGGCTGTCTCCGCCCGAAAAGGCCTCGTGGCCGATCAGCGAGATCGACACCTTGGGGTCGAACGAGATGATTTCGAAACCGGGTGCGGCATATTTCATCGCGTGGCGCACCGCGGCATCACCGCCCCAGACCACGAGCTTGTCATAATATTGGGAGCGGAAAACATTGCCCTCGATTGTCGCGTCGCCGCCGCGCCAATAGGCCGCCGAAAACGAGCGCGTCACCGGATGATTGGGGCCAACGTCGGCCATGGTGCGCAACAGGGCCGTCGCGGTGAACATGTCGTTCGATGGCATCTTAAGCAGATGCACCCCTTTGGACAGCGCGCCGCGCACGATGGTGATCGGCGGCACCACCGGCGCATTGCCGGCCAGAATATGCACAACGCGCGGCGGAAAGGCGCGGATCGACAGCGCGTTGCCGCGAATCTCGCGCCGCTGCCAGCCATCGATCTGGCCGAGCGGGCCGAGCGAGGCTTCCGCCTCGGCGATCACCGCCTCGCGATCGAAAAAGCTGGCGATGTCGCGGTAGCAATTTTCAAGGATGCGCGCGCCAAGGTTGTTGCAGCGCAGGTTGCGGATCGCCGCCTCCCGGAGATGGACATTGCGATCAAAATCCAGTGCCTTGCCGACTTCGGCGAGGAAGTCGACAATCTCCGCGATGGGGGTGTCAAACGCGGGGCCGGGTTCGCGGCGCGGCCAGATCAATGTGTCGAGGTCGATCGCCGGGGTCATCACCCTATCGCCGGTGGCGCGTGACTTGTGCTCGACCCGGGCGTCAAGGATCGTCTCGCCCTTGATGACATGGGGGACCAGAGTGTGTCCGCCCGCGATGGATTCCTGCAGCATGGGCGCTTCCTTCCGGTTCAGGCGGTGATGGAGCCACGGACGTAGGAATCGATCGATCCGGCGCAGGTCAGCTTGTCCTCGCCCTCTTCCAGATCCTGATAGCGATTGATCGAGCGGACGATCGGGGTTTTTACGCCATCGAGGTTCGAGCCGAACTCGACCACGACCTTGTCGCCCGAAATAATTCCGCCCCATCGACCGTCCGCAAGGATGTCGAAGAACGCCATGCGGCCTTCGACAATGCCCTTGTGATCGGCCGGGTTGAGCAGCTTCTCGCCAGCCTTGTCGAGGATCAGCGGCACCAGCCAGGGGGGTGTGGCATAGACATCATGCGGCTGGATCAGGGCGCAGAACCCGCTCATTTCAACCATTGCATAGCTGTTTGACAGGCGATCTTTGGTCACGCCGAAAAAGCGGGTGATCTGTTCCTTGTAATCGGGCGGAACCTTCGCGCCCTTGGTGCCACCGCCGGTGGACATGATCATTTCGGGGTGGAAGTCCCCGTCGGTGATCCCGCGCGCGCGCAGGGCCTCGACCAGCTGCCACAACACCCCCCACATCGCGCCGAGATAGATCGGCCCATGGCGATGCGCGACGATCTTGTCGATCCAGCTATCGAACTCCCCGGCACGGCGCGCCTGACGACCGGCGACCTGATCCTCATAGGCGGCGATCTCGGAGGGGCCGACCTTGCCGACGGCCAGCAGGCGGCGCAGCTGCGCGGGACGCATCGCGTCCATCGCGCGGATCGGATCGTTGCTCAGCCGGAACAGCTTGCCGGGCGCGGCCCAGCGTTCGAAATGACGCGTGCTGACCTCGGTCATCTTGTGCGTGCCCCTGGTCGGCATCATGGTGAACACCGCCCGGTCATGAGCGGGCTTGAATCCCGGCGTCGAAAGGTCGAACGCGGCGAGGCAGGCGGGTATGCAACAGTCGCGGTCCCGCATCGTTTGATTGAGGAACGACGATTTCCCCGAGGTGCCGCTCGAGGCGTAGATATAATGGCCGGCGGCGTGGCAGGCGTCGATCCAGTCATCAACATCCCCGACATTCGAGACGTCGATATTGGAAGTCGGATAGGTCGAGAGCGTGCCGAGCCACATGTTCATATGCTGCCACTTGCCGCTATCGACGAATGCCTCGGGATAGCTCTTGTAGTTGGTGTGGGCGAACAGCAGGGGAACAAGATCCTCCAGCGTTTCGATCTGGTTGACCCCCATTTCCCGCGCGCGCTTGTCCAGCACCTTGATCTGCTGGCGGCGCTCGGCAAAACGCTCGCGGACGGCTTCCATCTGCAGGGCGGCGAGATTGTCGGGTGCGCCGCGGAACGGGTCCGCGGTCTTGGCATAGGCAATCAGTTCATCCACCGCCCGCATTGCGCACCCTCTCGTCGATATCAGCGCATATCTGATAGGCGAAACGTCCGAAAACTTGCGGACTATCGCTTTGGCAGGAGTGACAAAGCGTCGCGGTTCGGTCAAAAAATTGGTGCTTGCGGCCAGCCGGTGGCGCGATGGGATGAGGGGCTGTCAATCTACAGCGTTTCCCGGGCGAATTGAATCGGGGGGAATAACCGGGGCGAGACCTCGCATCGGGGCCCATGTTGTGGTTGCCATGTCGTCATCGCAGCGACAACCTCGTCGGTTGGCGGCATGTCAAACCGGCCATAGACCGCGCGGACACCCTGCATCGGATGGGAATAGGCCCGGCTGCGCGGACCGATGGGCTGGATCCCTCAGTCCGCGCAGCGCAGCTTCTTGCGCTCTCCATGTTGGCCGACTGCGCTTTGGCCGAATGCGTTGGGGCCGAATGCGCTGGGGCCGAATGCGCGGCCTATGAGCGTTTGCTGGCGGGCAGACGATCAGCCGATAAAGTTTCCCGGTACCCCACGGATGCTCAATCTGTTGGCGACACATTTCTTCACGGCGGACGAGGGATTTACTCTAGCCGCCGTTTATAAGCAGCAGCACGTGCAGCGATCGCGCGGGCCCGCTCCGCCGGGGATACAAATAGGGTCGTGACCGGCAGAACCGCCTTCAGGTCGCCCAGTTTGACGACGCGAAAATCGCGTAGCGGTCCAGCCCCCGTCGCGCCTGGGTCAAACCCCTGCCAGCGCATCAGGACATAACCGTCATGAATTCCCGCTGTGTCGACCCAGTTGGCTACCCCGGGGTCCTGCGGGGCGAGAACATAGGTATAGCTGCCAGAGGGGTTGGCAACCGCCTGGGACACGTTGACGCTGGCCTGATGCTGTGAACTGTCGGGTGCGATTGCCCATGCGTCAGTAACCTGAATGCCGGTGTATCGGGCACCGCCCCGAGTCGTGGTGATGACGACAGCCTCGTCAGGCCCAAGCACGTAACGGGCCGCAGCCAGATAGCCCCAATTGCCGTCACGCGCGACGGGGCCAACCGGCACATTTGGTTTGAGGCCGCCAAACCACTTGTCATTGAAATGCGCCCAGAAGCGGACATAGTCCGGCAGGCCATCGAGGAGATGCTGGCGAAGCGCCGCGGCATCGCGGGGGCTGTCCCCCGTCAGCACCCATGGCACAGATTTGAGGTTGTGATTTAAGGAGTGTTGGGGCTTCGTCGTAGT
>CAIWFP010000462.1 GCA_903911985.1 uncultured Sphingomonadales bacterium | reverse complement strand
TGGATCTGCTCGCGGGTGGCGCTGCGCACATCGGTGGCCGAAACCTGCGCACCCAACCGCCGCGCGGTGGCAATCGCCTGCAGCCCCGCCACACCCACGCCCATCACGAAAGCCCGGGCGGCGGTGATCGTGCCGGCGGCGGTCATCATCATCGGGAAGGCGCGCCCATAGGCCCCGGCGGCATCCACCACCGCCTTGTAGCCGGCGAGGTTCGACTGCGACGAGAGGATATCCATGCTCTGCGCGCGGGTGATGCGCGGCAAGAATTCCAACGCCAATGCCTCCAGCCCGGCGGCGGCATAGGCCTCGATTTTATCCCGCTGGCCAAAGGGATCGAGCCCGGCCACGACCCATGCGCCGGGCTTCGCGCCCGCCAGCAACGCCACATCCGGCCCCTGCACGCCCAGCACAATATCGGCGCCCGCCACCACATCGGCGGCGGCGCCAATCTCGGCCCCGGCCGCCAGATAGTCGGCATCGGCAATGGAGGCGGCCAGCCCGGCGCCCGTTTCCACCGCCACCGCCGCGCCCAGCGCGACGAATTTCTTCACCGTTTCCGGCGTTGCGGCCACGCGCGTCTCTAGCCCCGCGCGTTCTTTCAGAACGGCGAGGCGCTGATTGCCGGCCATGGCAGCGATCAATGCGTCAGCAGGAAGATGACCAGCGCGGTGAGCACGCAGACCACCGGAGTGCCGATTTTAAACGCGGTCAGCATGCCCTCATAGGTCGAACGCGCTGCCTGCATGTCATGATCCGAAGCCATTGAGTGATTTACCCTGTTGATTGCAAAGTGCCAAGAATGGCGTCTCGCTTGCGCGTTTATCCGCAGCCAGCCAAAGGCTCAAGGGGAAAGGCACGCGCCGGCCCGCTTTCCCAACCCGCTGCACCCAATCCGCAATTAACATGGTTTTTACCTCCCGCCGCTAAACGCATATGTTTGTAGCGAATGGACCGGGACACAATGGCCGAAACCGAACAGCGCCAATTGATGCTGATCGCTGATGAGCCGGCACAATGCCGCCTGATCAGTGCTCTGGCCGCGCGCGAGGGCTGGCGAACGCTGGTGGTGAGCGATGGCGAAACCGCGCTGGCCACGCTGGGCACGCGTCAGGGCATGCAATTGTCCGCCATCATCCTCGACCAGTGGGTGCCGGGCGATGCCGCCTGCGAGCTGATTACCGACCTGCGCAGCCGCCGGCCCGCGCTGCCCATCCTGATGCTCACCGCCAGCGCCTCGCCGCTGCTGGCGGTCGAGGCCATGCGCGCCGGTGCCAGCGATTACCTGATCAAACCCATTGCCCCAGACCGGATGATGCAGGCCCTGCGCAGCGCCGTGGCCCGCGAAGCCGCCAACCATCAGGCAGGGCGCGACGAATTGCAGCCGCTCACCGAGAAACTTTCGGTCACCGCAGATTTCGAGGCAATGATCGGCGCCGCCCCCACGTTCCGCACGGCGCTGGCCATCGCCGCCAAGGCCGCGCGCGGGTCCACACCGGTGCTGATCACCGGCGAGACCGGCACCGGCAAGGAAATGCTGGTGCGCGCCATCCACGCCGCCAGCCAGCGCTCCCGCCTGCCACTGCGCATCGTCAACGTCGGCGCCGCTACGCCAAATTCGCTGGAATCGCTGTTGTTCGGCCATGAAAAGGGTGCCTTCCCCGGCGCTTTTGAGCGGCAGATCGGCGCCATCCAGCATTGCGACGGCGCCACCCTCGCCCTCGACGAGATCGACCGCATGCCCCTGCCCGTGCAAGAGCGTCTGGCCGAGGCGCTATTGCTGGGCAATTGCCGCCCGATGGGGGCGCGTCACAGTTTCCGCGTCGATGTCCGCTTCATTATCGCCAGCAATCATCCCCTGCCCGATCTGGTGGAAGACGGCGAATTCCTGCCCGAACTCTATCAGGCGATCTCGCCCGTCAGTATCATCCTGCCAACCCTGCGCGAGCGCGCTGGCGACATTCCCGCCCTCGCCCGCCATTTCCTCGCCCGCATCGGCGAGCAGCCGGGCCTGCGCCCGCTGGGCATTACCGATGGCGCGCTGGCCCTGCTTGGCGCCTATGACTGGCCGGGCAATGTCCGCCAGTTGCAGGCAACCCTGTTCCGCGCGGCGGTGTTCTGCACCGGCGACGCGCTGACCGCCGACGACTTCCCCCAGCTTACCGCCATGATCGGCATGGGTGCCGTGGCCGCCGTATCCGGCGCGCCCATGCACGAGAGCTCCGGCGTCATGCTCTATACCGCCGATGGCCACCTGCGCCCGCTGGAGGCCATCGAGGCCGATGTCATCCGCCTCGCCATCGGCCATTATCGCGGCCGGATGACCGAAGTCGCCCGCCGCCTCGGCATCGGCCGCTCCACGCTTTATCGCAAGCTGTGGATCTGGGGATTGGCGAGGTAGCCTGAGGGCCGGGCGATCAGCCGAAGATTGTGAAACCCACATCCTGCTCGTCCTGCTGACGGACGAGGCACGCGCGCTTGCTTTCCCGCCACGGCTCATCGGCGGCGAGCGAGGCCACCAGCCGCTGCGATTCGCGGTCCTGCCGCTCGATCTCGACATGGGCTACACCGCAGGCGGCAAGGATGGAGCGGACTTGCCCTGAGGATGCGTCGGGCGGAGCATCTTCGCCGATGCAGCCCGCCAGCGCAAAGGCCAGCGCCAGCAGCCCGAACGCTCTAGGCTGGGGCACCATGGCTCTCAATCCACCACCTCCGAAAAATCCCCCAGCGCCGCATCCCGCAGGCCCCGCCACACGCGCGCCGCCTGCACGGTTTCGGCCACATCATGCGCGCGAATGATCTGCACGCCCGCGGCCATCGCCGTCACCGCCAGCATCACCGAGCCGCCCAGCCGCTGATCCACTGGCGCCTCGGCAGAAAGCGCCCCGATCATCCGCTTGCGGCTGGCCCCCACCAGCAGCGGGCAGCCAAGGGCGTGAAACAGCGCCAGCCCGTTCATCAGCGCGAGGTTATCCGCCAGGCTTTTGCCAAAACCGATGCCGGGGTCGAGGATGATGTTTTCCGCCCGCACGCCCGCCGCCAGCGCCGCATCCCGCGCCTCGCGAAGCCAGTCGAACACATCGAGCAAGACATTGGCAAAACCCGCACCGCGATGGAGATCATCGCCCTCTCCCGGCGCGTGCATCAGCACCACCGGCGCGCCCGATTGTGCGGCAAGGGTTCGGCTGCCGGTATCGTGACGGAGGGCAGAGACGTCATTGATGATATGCGCCCCCGCCGCCAGCGCCGCCGCCATCACGCCCGCGCGGCGGGTATCAACGCTGATGACGGCACCCTTTTGCGCCAAAGCCTCCACCACCGGCACCACCCGGGCCAGCTCGTCACCCTCCCACAAGGGCGCGGCGCCGGGCCGGGTGCTTTCGCCGCCGACATCGATAATCGCCGCCCCCGCCGCCAGCATCGCTTCGGCATGGGCCCCGGCACTCCGCAGCGCCGCATCAACATCGCCGCCATGGCGCCCGCCATCGGAGAAGCTGTCAGGCGTGACGTTGAGGATGCCCATTACCTGCGGCTGGTCGAGCGGGATGGCATGTGCCCCGCAGACCAGCGGCGGATGCGCGCGGGTCATCCCCGCCCATTGCGCGGCGCCCTCCGCGGCCAGCGCATCGGGCAGGCGGGCGAGAGCTGCTGCCAAATCTTTTGCGGCAACCAGTTCACGAGAGACTATCACGCCCCCGGCCCGCCGCAGAATGGCAAAGCGGCTGGCCCACACCAGCCCGCCCGCCAGCCGAACCGCACCGCCCTCCCCCACACCGCATTCGGCCTGAGGACTGGCGGCCAGCGCGATGGGGCGAAGGTAAAGCCTTTCGATCATCCCCCGGACTAGCCGGATCCGCCCTGCGCGATCAAGCCCGCAGGCTCAATCCTCGGTGGCGAGGAGATAGAGCTGGCGGATGGTGTCCACAGGCTTCAACACACCCTCATGCTCGATGTGCCAAAAGGTCCAGCCATTGCACGAAGGCGCCGATTGCAATTTGGCGCCCAGCGAATGGATCGAACCCGTATCCTCGCCGCCCCCTTGCTTATCCGACAGGGCGGCCAGCGAGCCATCGGCCCGCACCACGGCGCGCAACCGGCGCTTCTTGCAGGACAGCTGCGTGCCCGGCGCGATCCAGCCGGTTTCCACCAAGGCGCCAAAGGCCACCTTGGGCGCGGGCTTGGCGCTCTGCATGGTGGTGATGGCGGATTCATCGAGCGGCAGCGCCAGTTCGATGCGCTCCATTGCCGCCTCGGCATAAACGCTGTCGCGCTCGCAACCGATCCACTCGCGCCCCAACCGCTTGGCGACGGCGCCGGTGGTGCCGGTGCCAAAGAAGGGGTCGAGCACGACATCGCCCTTGTGGGTGGTGGCCAGCATCACGCGATAGAGCAGGCTTTCGGGCTTTTGCGTCGGGTGCACCTTGGTGCCGCCCTTCTTCAGCCGCTCAGCGCCGGAGCAAATCGGCAGCACCCAGTCGGAGCGCATCTGCAACTCGTCGTTCAGCGTTTTCATGGTGCGATAGTTGAAGGTATATTTGGCCTTCTCGCCCATGCTGGCCCAGATCAGCGTTTCATGGGCATTGGTGAAGCGGGTGCCCTTGAAATTGGGCATGGGGTTGGCCTTGCGCCAGACGATGTCGTT
>CAIWFP010000461.1 GCA_903911985.1 uncultured Sphingomonadales bacterium | reverse complement strand
GGCCTTGGCGAGCGATTTTTTTAAGGAGTGTTGGGGCTTCATCTTCGTTCCTTCGTCACTACGACGAAGCCCCAACACTCCTTAAATCACAACCTCAAATCTGTGCCATGGGTGCTGATGGGGAACACAGGAAGACCGTCCGCCCCCGCATCCAGCAACCAGCACTCACGCAATTTGGGTCTATCGCCGGACTGATGCGGCGGATCAGCCTATTTCACCGGATACTGTCAGCGGAGTTCACCCACCAGCAAGGCCACGTTCTCGGCATATTCGCAGGCCTTGCTGTCAAAGTAGCCGTGCTGGACAAAACGTTGCCGCCCATCGCGGTCGAACAGGATCGACGTTGGCATGCTTGTCACCTTGAAACGGTCGGCCAGATCCCCGCGCGGATCGTGGATGACCGGCAGTTGCGCGCCCGCCGCATTGAGAAAATCGACCGCCGCTGTCCATTTGTGATCTAGACTGACCGTCAGGATCACCAGATCTTCGGGGGAATAGAACTGGCGCAGCAGGTTCATATAGCCAAAGGACTGTTTGCATGGGGCACACCACGAGGCCCAGAAATCCAGATAGACCACCTTGCCGCGATAGGCGGTAAGGTCGAGATCGGGAGAGGCCGCCTGCGGTGGGGCGACCGCGCGTGGCACTGCTGGCACCCCGCCACTTGGCGCGGTCGGTGCCACGGTGCATTGCGCATTCGGTGCTAGGGCGAAAACCGCGGCTTTGCGGAATAGCCGCGAAAACACACCCTTCGGCATTTATCACCTCAACCCAGACTTCCGGTCTAAGACGCCACCCCCATCCGCGCGCCCCAGCCGACAGCGGAAATATTTGCCGCCCGGCTTGCCACGGCAATTCGCAAGGGACGAAGTGCGGGCCTATCAATCCAGTCTCCTGCCCGCGCTCATCAATGCCGCAAACGGCAAACCGGCCCCGGAATTTTCCGGAGCCGGCTGCTGTAATCCGAACAATTGCCTGTGAGGCGAGCTACTATTTGGGACCCATGACCAGTCCTTCAAGGTCATGCTCGATGGACAGCGCCGCCTGTGGCAACCGCCCCTTGAGAATGAAGAACCAGGCCGTGCCAATCAGCATATAGGCGGCAAATCCGTATGGCAGGTATTTCAGCGGCGCCGCCGGCACCGGATAGAGACTGCCCGCCGCCGAAAACAGCATCAGCAGGCAGCCAAGCGCCCCCATGATATAGACCATGGGCGTCGCTTCACCGGTTTTGCGCAGCAACGCTGGCGAGGCAACCGAGCACAGGAAATAGACGAAGATGAAGCCATAGCTGGCCAGAGTACCAAACCAGCCCAGCAGATCCGTATAGGCATGGCTGGCGAAGGCCGCGCAGACCGCAAAGTTGATGATGACACCGATAGCAACCGCGGCATGCGGCGTCTGGTGCTTGGCATGCACGCTACCCATCGTCTTGTGAACGAACTGATAGCGGCCGAGCGAGAACAATATGCGCGAGAAGCTGTTGATGGAGGCAAGGGCACAGGCGAACATGCTGATCGCCGCGCCGATGTAGACGAGGATGGTAAGCGATTTTCCCTTGCCAGGCACGATATCGGCCAGCGGCCCCGCGCTGGCGCCGAGCTTGGCGGTATCGTCGCCAAAGCCCTGCACGATGAAATAGGTGGTGAGGATGAATACCGCACCGGCCAGAATGGGGGTCAGGATCACCGCCCGGGGAATGACCTCCTTGGGGTTGCGGGTTTCCTTGCCCAGTGTCGCCGCGCTTTCAAAGCCGACGTAGGAGAAAATGCCGAAGACGATCGATTGGCCAACGGCGCTGAAGCTGACGCCGGTGAGGCTGAGCTGCTTGGTATCGGTGGCAAAGCCATGCGCCTGCCACGACAGGAAGCAGACCAGCGCGATCACGGCCACCGATACCACTTCGAGCCCAAGGCCGAGGCGCGACGAGAAGCGGATATCGCGCACCGCAAAGAAGTAAACGCCAACGGAAATCATCGCGTAAAGCACCACTGGCGGCACCACCAGCGAGAAGCCGAGGCCCGTAATCAGCGACTGGACAAACAGCGCCGTGGTCGCGGTAAGGGCGATGGCGGTGGTGACATAGGCCGCCAGCATGGCCCAGCCCGACAGCATGCCAAGGGCAGGATTAAGCCCGCGCGAAATATACAGGAAGAAGGATCCCGCCGCAGAGATCTTGCTGGCCAGCTTGCCAATGTTGAAGCCCACCACGACCAGGGCGATCGTGGCCAGCACAAATACCAGCCAGGAGGCCGTGCCCGCCGTTGCCACCACCACTGTTATCCCGATGGCCGGTGTTAGCGTAGGCGAAACATTGGCGACGGACTGGCCGATCGCCTCGATGAAACTTAATCTGTCGGCCCTTAGTTCGGACATGGGTAATTCTCCATCAAGTTTCGCTACGGTGAATCTTATTTCCTATGATGAACACAGCTGCGCGAAGCTGTCAACATGGTTTGTCGCATTGCAGCAATTCTGGAAATGCCAACAAACCGGCGAAATCTGACGGAATTGCCAACATAAAGCTGACAATTCGCGAATATTCGGGCGTTATGGGTCAACCCGCCGAACGTCTCCGGCATCGAAAATGCCGTCGATCCGCCGAACACAGGCTCGCAAATTGGCGTTCCGCGTTTATCAGGGGGAACATTGCAATCCCGGCGAAACCCCATGGCGCACAGGGCTGGGCTATCGACGCGCCAACACCACGATCAGCGCCAGAAGCAGCACCAGCGACAGCAACTGCCACAGCAGCAGCGGGTTGCGCTGGGCGATGGAGAGCGCGGGGAGCCGGGGCGCGGCAAGCTCGCTGCCGCGCTCCAGCACATGCAGCAATTCGATCATGTCGCCAAAACGATCCCCCGCCTCCACCTGCACCGCCCGGCGCATGGCCAGCGCCAGCCAGGCCGGCATGTCCGGCCGCAGGGCAATGGGATCAGCGGGCTGTCGTAGCCGGGCCGCTGCAGCGATTGCAGATCGGTAAAGGGAAACTGGCCGGTGAAGATGCGGTAGAGGGTGACGCCAAAGGCGAACTGATCGCTGGCCTCGTCGCCGCGCTGTCCGCGATATAATTCGGGTGCCAGATAGCCGTGGCTGCCGGGCACATCGCTATTTTCCGTGTCCTCCATCTGGGGGATCCGGGCCACGCCAAAGTCGATGAGGCGCACACCGCCGCCCGCATCCACCATAACGTTGTCGGGCTTGATATCGCGGTGAATAATACCCAGACGGTGTAGCGCGATGATGCCGCGCGCGAGGCCAGCGGCAATTTTCAGCCCTTCGGCATAGCTGGGCGTGGCCCGTTTCAGCCGCGCTTCCAGCGCCTCGCCATCGTAAAACGGCATCAGCGTGTAGACCCTGCTCTGCGTTTCGGGTGCCAGGGGGATGATGCGGGCAATATGCGGCGAATCCACGAGGGTCGCGATCAGCCTTTCGCGCAGGAACGCCTCGCGGGCGGCGGTTTCGCCGGTGCGCTCCGGGCGGGGGAACTTGGCGACGAGGCGTTCATCGTCTCCCTGCCGCCGAACGACAAAGGCGCGGGTCTGCTCGCCATCGGACAGCTGGCGCTCCAGCCGCAAGCCGTCGATCACCGCACCGACATCGGGCGCTGGCGGCACGGCCAGACCGGCGGCCAGCGTGGCCAGGCCTGCCGCATCGGCATCGGGCAGCGCAACCAGATCAATCACCACCGCGCTGACATTGTCGGAGGAGCCGAAGGCCAGCGCCATGTCAATAATCTCGTCGGCGGCCCGCGACGGAGGTCCGCGCCGGTTCAGCACCTCCTCAAGCGCCTGCGCACTCAACACGCCATGCACGCCATCGCTGGTCAGCAACAGACGGTCATGCGCTTCCAGTGGGATGATGGCGTGATCGACGCGCAGTTGCGGCTCCAGACCGAGCGCGCGCGACAGATAGGGTGAATCGGCCAGCCCCGGCGGCTTGTGATCCGCGCTGAGCTGGTAAAGCCGCCCTTCGCGCAGGTGCCACGCGCGGCTATCGCCAACATGCAGCAGATGGGCCATGCGCCCTTTCAGCACCAATGCGGTAAAGGTGCAGCCCGCGCCCGCCATCTCCGCATCTTCGCGCCCCATGGCATGCAGCCAGCGGTTATAGCTCGACAGGGCCCGCTCGGCGGCCACGGCCACGCCCAGCGTGGGCGACTGGGCGAAATAGGCATCGATGAAGGTCTCGCAGGCCAGCTTGGCCGCCAGCCCGCCAGCCTTTTGCCCACCCATGCCATCGGACAGCAGCGCCACGGCGCCATGGGTCGCCTTGCGGATATCATCGCCCTCGTGCCAGGCGACAACGTCCTGATTTAATTCCCGCCGCCCGGCCCGGCTGGCGAGCCCCACCGCAAACTGGGCTTTGCGCGTTCGGCCCAGCCATGCCGCGCTGGTCAGCGGGACGCCTGAGGAGGACGATCCGGAATCTGCCCCCGATTGCATCACGGCCATTCCCATTCCTGTGATCGCCGCAATAGAAGCTCCCTCATGGCGAAATCGTCAATCCCCCTGCCGACCGATCAAGGCCCCGCTGGCGTTGCCGCCAGCAATCCAGGCCCCGCTGGCGTTGGCGCCAGTAATCAAGTCCCCGCTGGCGTTGCCGCCAGCAATCAAGTCAGCGCGGGCGGCGCGCTCAGCAATCAAGAGTCGTATCACGCTCCCACTGGGTGAGGTGCCGGGCGTAATCGTTCCATTCGGCATGTTTCAGCTTGAGGAAAGCCGGCACCACCGGGCCCAGCGCCGCGCCCAGCACATCGCTGGCCTCCAGCGCCCGCAGCGCATCCAGCAGGTTGAGCGGCAGCGCCTTCACCCCCTTCACCGTATGGCCCTGGGTATACATGTTGATATCGAGCCGTGGCCCGGGATCGCGCCCATTGGCCATGCCATCCAGCCCGGCGGCCAGCACGGCGGCGGGCATGAGGTAGGGGTTGGTGGCGCCATCGGCGAGGCGGAACTCGAAGCGGTTGCCCTCTGGCACGCGGATCATATGGGTGCGGTTGTTGCCCGTCCACGTGACCGAACTGGGCGACCAGGTGGCGCCAGAGGTGGTGCGCGGGGCGTTGATCCGCTTGTAGCTGTTGACCGTGGGGTTGCAGATCGCCGCCAGCGCCGGGGCCGAATGGATCAGCCCGCCGATGAAGCCAAGGCCGGTGGCAGAGATCGTCTCGCCCTCGCCCGCCTCAAAGACATTGGTTTTACCCTTCCACAGCGAGACATGCATGTGGCAGCCGTTGCCGGTGAGATTGGCAAAGGGCTTGGGCATGAAGGTCGCCCGGAACCCATGCTTTTCCGCCACCGATTTGGCGAGGAATTTGAAGAAGGCCTGCCGGTCGGCGGTGATCAGGGCATCGTCGTAGTTCCAGTTCATTTCGAACTGGCCGTTGGCGTCCTCGTGGTCGTTTTGATAGGGCTTCCAGCCCAGCTCCAGCATGGCGTCGCAGATCTCGGTAATCACGTCATAGCGACGCATCAGCGCCTGCTGATCATAGCAGGGCTTGGTCTGGGTATCGGCGGCGTCTGAAATGGCGGTGCCGTCTGGCGAGGTGAGGAAGAATTCACATTCCACGCCGGTTTTCATGGTGAAGCCAGACTCGGCCGCACGGGCAAGCTGTGCCTTCAGCGCATTGCGGGGGCTGGCCAGCACCGGCTTGCCATCCATCCACAAGTCGGCGGCCAGCCAGCCCACTTCCGGCTTCCACGGCAGCTGGATCAGGCTGGTGGGATCGGGCACGGCAAAGAGGTCGGGATCGGCGGGCGTCATGTCCAGCCATGTGGCAAAGCCGGCGAAGCCCGCGCCGTTTTTCTGCATTTCGGCAATGGCGCTGGCCGGCACCAGCTTGGCACGCTGGCTGCCGAACAGATCGGTGTAGGCGATCAGGAAGTATTTGATGCCCTTTTCGCGGGCGGCGTCTGCAAGGTCGATGCTCATCGTTTCGTTCCCTGTCCGGCGGGGCGGCGGCGTTGTTGGCCTTTGCGTCCCTCGTGGAGATGTCTTCCTGCCTGCGAAATCGGGTTATTCGGCACTCAGAAGCCGGCCCTCAGAAGCCGGCCATGCCCGGCACCCAGCTGGTGCCTGCCAGCGGCACCCGCGCCATGGCTGCCGCCTCAATCGTCAGCGCGACGAGATCCTCGGGCTCCAGATTGTGCAAATGGCTTTTGCCGCAGGCGCGGGCGATGGTTTGCGCTTCCAGCGTCAGCACCGCGAGGTAGTTGGCCAGCCGGCGTCCCGCCTCCACCGGATCGAGCCTTGCCGCCAGAACCGGATCCTGCGTGGTGATGCCGGCGGGGTCTTTGCCCTCGTGCCAATCGTCATAGGCGCCGGCGGTGGTGCCCAGCTTGTGGTAATCTTCCTCATGGGACGGGCTATTGTCGCCCAGCGCCACCAGCGCCGCCGTGCCGATGGACACCGCATCCGCCCCCAGCGCCAGCGCCTTGGCGACATCGGCGCCGTTGCGGATGCCGCCCGAGACGATCAGCTGCACCTTGCGATGCATGCCCAGATCCTGCAGCGCCTGCACCGCCGGGCGGATAGCGGCGAGGATGGGGATGCCGACGTGTTCGATGAACACCTCCTGCGTCGCCGCCGTGCCGCCCTGCATGCCATCCAGCACCACCACATCGGCGCCGGATTTCACCGCCAGCGCCACGTCGTAATAGGGGCGGGTAGCGCCCACCTTGATGTAGATCGGCTTTTCCCAGTCGGTGATCTCGCGCAGCTCGCCGATCTTGATCTCAAGGTCGTCCGGCCCGGTCCAATCCGGGTGGCGGCAGGCGCTGCGCTGGTCGATGCCCTTGGGCAGGGTGCGCATTTCGGCGACGCGGTCGGAGATTTTCTGGCCCAGCAGCATGCCGCCGCCGCCCGGTTTTGCGCCTTGGCCAATGACGATCTCGATGGCATCGGCCTTGCGGATGTCATCCGGGTTCATGCCATAGCGGCTGGGCAGATATTGATAGACCAGCACTTCCGATTGACCGCGTTCCTCGGGCGTCATGCCGCCATCGCCGGTGGTAGTGGAGGTGCCGGCAAGCGTGGCCCCGCGCCCCAGCGCCTCCTTCGCCTGCGCCGACAGCGAGCCAAAGCTCATGCCGGCAATGGTGATGGGGATCTTCAGATGGATCGGCTTTTTGGCAAAGCGGGTGCCCAGCCAGACATCGGTTGCGCATTTCTCGCGATAACCTTCCAGCGGATAGCGCGACATGGAGGCGCCGAGGAACAGCAGATCGTCGAAATGCGGCAGGTGGCGCTTGGTGCCGCCGCCACGGATGTCATAGATACCGGTGGCCGCCGCCCGCCGGATTTCCGACAAGGTGTGCGGATCGAAAGTGGCGGAAAAACGCGGCAGCGTCTGCGGGATGTGCGAGATATCCAAAGCGCGTCTCCTTAATAGGCCGCAGCGTTATCGACGTGGAAATTGTAAAGTTGGCGCCCCGAGCCGTAGCGGCGGAACTCGTCCACCGAGACGTCATCGCCGACGCCCGCCGCATCCAGCAGG
>CAIWFP010000460.1 GCA_903911985.1 uncultured Sphingomonadales bacterium | reverse complement strand
CGCGCGTGCTGTTCCCGGTGACATCGTCGCGGTCCTTGATCGCGCCGATGCGGCGGATATCGAGGCGAACGCTGGCATAGAATTTCAAGGCATTGCCACCGGTGGTGGTCTCCGGGTTGCCATACATCACACCGATTTTCATGCGCAGCTGGTTGATGAAGATGACGATGCAGTTGGAGCGGCTGATCGAGCCGGTCAGCTTGCGCAAGGATTGCGACATCAGCCGCGCCTGCAGGCCAACATGGCTGTCGCCCATCTCGCCCTCGATCTCCGCGCGGGGCACCAGGGCCGCCACCGAATCGATCACCAGCACGTCGATGGCGTTGGAACGCACCAGCGTATCGACGATCTCCAGCGCCTGCTCGCCGGTGTCCGGCTGCGAGACGATCAGCTCGTCGATGTTCACACCCAGCTTCTTGGCATAGCCCGGATCCAGCGCGTGCTCGGCATCCACGAAGGCGGCCGTCCCGCCAACCTTCTGCGCCTCGGCAATCACATGCAGCGCCAGCGTGGTTTTGCCCGAGCTTTCCGGCCCGTAAATTGCGATCACGCGGCCCTTGGGCAGGCCGCCAATGCCCAGCGCGATATCCAGCCCCAGCGATCCGGTCGAGATCGCCTCGACCTGCATCGTTTCCTTGGAGCCAAGCTTCATCGCCGATCCCTTGCCAAAGGCCCGGTCGATCTGGGCCAAAGCGGCCTCTAGCGCCTTCTGACGGTCCATATCCTTGTCTTTGCCTTCCTGAATCAGCTTCAACTGTGCAGCCATGTTCCGTCCCCTTGCCTAAGCCAGTGACCCGAAAGGTCAATATCAGCTTTGTATCTCGTTTGTTCTGTTGGAACAAGTAAAGAACAAGGGTCGAACAAAAAATCCTACAGTTTTTTCTCCCCAGCCGATACGGCCAGCACCTCGGCAACCTTGCTGGATATCTGCTGAACCGAAAAAGGCTTTGGAATGAAATACATATTCTCGAAATCTATCTCGCGCCGCAGCTGTTCCTCGGCATAGCCCGACATGAACAAAACCGGCAATCCGGGCGCAATCTGGCGCAGCGCGCGCGCCATGGCGGGCCCATCCATGGTCGGCATCACCACATCGGACAGCACAAGATCGAACATATGGCCCGAATCGAGTCGCCCCCGCACCTTGCCCAGTCCATCATCGCCGTCGCTGGCGGTGGTGACGGAATAGCCCGCCCGGGTAAGTGCCCGCTCGGCTACCAACCGGACAGAATCCTCGTCCTCAACCAGCAACAGCTCGCCGCCGCCCGCCCAGCTGGCCGCCTCCTCGCGGGGTTTGCCCAGTATCGCGCTCTCACCGGGCGCGCCATGGTGCACCGGCAGATAGATGGTGAATTTCGTTCCCTTGCCCAACTCGCTGTCGGCAAAGATGAATCCGCCAGACTGCTTGACGATGCCATAGACCGTCGAGAGCCCGAGCCCGGTTCCCTTGCCCTGCTCCTTGGTGGTAAAGAACGGCTCCCAGATCTTGCCGAGAATTTCCGGGGGAATGCCAGCACCGGTGTCCTCCACGATCAGCGCGGTATAATCGGCGATCGGGATGATCTCGCTGCGCATGGCGCGCACATCGGCGGCGCTCACCCTTCGGGTGGCCAGCGACAGACGGCCCTTGGCATCGCGCCCGGCCCTTAAATTATACTCCAGCATGGCGTCGCGGGCGTTGACCACAAGGTTCACGATCACCTGCTCCAACTGGGTCGGGTCGGCGCGCACCGGGCCAAGGTCGCGATCATGGGTCACCACCAACTGCATGGATTCGCCGATCAGCCGCCGCAGCATCTGGGTGATTTCGGTGACGATATCGGGCAGCTGAAACACGTGCGGGCGCTGTGTCTGCTGGCCGCTGAAGGCCAGCTACTGCCGCGTCAGGCTGGCGGCGCGGTTGGAACTGGCGCGGATCTGCTGGATATCATCATAATCGCTGTCGCCGGGCGTATGGCGCAACATCATCAGGTCGCAGGTGCCGATAATGGCG
>CAIWFP010000459.1 GCA_903911985.1 uncultured Sphingomonadales bacterium | reverse complement strand
GGTGTTACACCCCCAAACCCTCATTACTGTCCGTTTTTGGCGAAATTCTCGTCGTCGCACTGTGCCGCGAAGTGGCTTTATAATGCCTGCGGCGCGGAGAGGTGGGGTGGGACGATGCCCTTGGCGTGGCATCTCTCCGGGAGACGGTATGGGGTGCGGGGGCGTAACGCCCCTGCGTTTTTCGTTCACATTCCCTCACACAATATCTTTCCCGGAACGATGGGAGCAGGCGGGGCATGAGCCGGATATCCATTTGCTTGGCTGTGGCGCTGACGGTGGCGGTGCCCGCTTCGCTGCTGGCCGGGCGGGTGTGGATTGATCCGTTTCATCTGCCCTTTGCCAATGCCTTGGTGATCTTGCTGGAATTGCGGGCGCCCCGGGCGGTGCTGGCGCTGGTGATTGGCGGGGGGCTGGGCATGGCGGGGGCGGCGATGCAGGGCTATTTGCGCAATCCGCTGGCCGACCCCGGGCTGTTTGGCATCGCGCCCGCCGCCGCGCTGGGGGCGGTGGTGAGCCTGTGGATGGGAGCGGCAGGGGTTTCGCTGGGGTTTTGGGCGCTGCCGGGGTTCGCTCTGGTGGGGGCGGGGGGGGCGATGGCCTTGCTGAGCCTGATTGCCGGGCGGGGGGACGGTGCCGGGGATAGCGGGGTAGGGTTGTTTACCTTGGCCGGGATGATGCTCGCCAGCCTGTGCGGGGCCTTGATGAGTCTGGCCATCAGCCTGTCGCCGACGCCCTTTGCCCTTTCCGAGATTGTGACCTGGCTGATGGGATCGCTGGCGGATTGCAGCTGGCGGGAGGTGGCGATGGCCGGTCCGCTGACGGGTCTGGGGCTGGTGAGTTTGGCGCTGGCGGGGCCTTCGCTGGATGCGCTGAGTTTGGGTGAGGGGGCGGCGCGATCGTTGGGGATGGAGCCGGGGCGGCTGCGGCGGCTGATCGTTGTCGGGATTGGCCTGACGGTGGGCGCGGGCGTGGCGGTGGCCGGGATTATCGGTTTTGTCGGGCTGGTGGTGCCGCATCTGATCCGGCCCTTTACCGACAGGCGGCCTTCAAGCCTGTTGTGGCCTTCGGCGTTGGCGGGGGCGTTGCTGTTGCTGGTGGCGGATTGCCTGTGTCGGCTGGTGCCGCTGGCGGGGGGCGAGTTGCGGTTGGGGATCGCGCTGAGTTTGCTGGGCGCGCCGTTTTTCTGCGCCTTGCTGTTGCGGTTGCGGCGGGGGAGGCTGTGATGCCCCAGGAAACCGATGAACTGGTGGCGGATGGCCTGTCGCTGGCCGGGCGGCTGGATGGGGTGAGCGCCAGCTTTCGCGCTGGCGAGGTGACGGCGATCTGCGGGCCGAACGGGGCGGGGAAATCCACACTGCTGGCCTGTATGGCCGGGATTTTGGCGGCGGATGCGGGGATGGTTTCGCTTGGGAGTGAGGCTTTGGCTCGTATGGCGGCGAGGGAGCGGGCGCGGGCCATCGGTTATCTGCCGCAGGCGGGGGAGGTGGCATGGGATATGACGGTGGCGGTGCTGGCTGGCCTCGGGCGCTTGCCGTGGCAGGGCGGGCCGGGGCATCGGGCATTGGCTTGTGCCGGGGAGGATGCGGCGGCGGTGGACGCGGCGCTGGTGGCGATGGATCTGGAAAGCCTCGCCGGGCGGCGGGTCTCGCGGCTTTCCGGGGGCGAGCGGGCGCGGGCCCTGCTGGCGCGGGTTCTGGTGGGCGAACCACGCTGGATTCTGGCCGACGAGCCGCTGGCGGCGCTGGATCTGGGGCATGCGGCCGGGCTGATGGCGCGGCTGAGGGCGCGGGGCCGGGCGGGCGTGGGGGTGGTGTTGGTGCTCCATGATCTCGCCGCCGCGATGAACCATGCCGACAGGGTGCTGGTGATTCATGGCGGGCGTGTCGTGGCGGATGGGGCGCCGGGCGAGGCCTTGCGCGCGGAGGTGATTGCCGCGGTGTGGGGCGTTGAGGCGCGATGGGTAGGGGATGAGGGCGAGAGGGCGCTGGTGGTGAAGGGGCAGGTTTAAGAGGGAAGGTGCGAGGGGATTATTCCCTCGCGCTCCCGAACCTGTCCTGCTCAGCGCAGATTCTGCTTCGTGGCGCCCGGCCGCGATGCGGCGTTGATGGCCTGCGGCGCTGAGGCGTTGCGCGAGGCCGAACCCTTGGCGCGACGCGGACATTAATGGGAGCGCGAGGGGCCAACCGATTGGCAATGGCAAATCGGCACATCAGACTCACCCTCGCATCTTTCTGCTTCCTTTCCCTGCCTTGTTCTGCGGCTTTCCACCCCTTGCCAGAATCGAACAAATCTGGAACGAGTTCGCCCCATGAGCTTGACCCATATTACCGTTCGTGGTGCCCGAGAGCACAATCTCAAGGGCTTTGACATTGCCTTGCCGCGCGATCAGTTGATTGTGATTACCGGCCTGTCGGGGTCGGGGAAGTCGTCGTTGGCTTTCGACACGATTTATGCCGAGGGGCAGCGGCG
>CAIWFP010000458.1 GCA_903911985.1 uncultured Sphingomonadales bacterium | reverse complement strand
CGCTGCATGGCCATCCGAAATATCGTACCCAAACCGCTCCAAAGACAAATAGAACGCCGCCTGATTTTCGTGCAGTAGCCGAATACGCGGACGCGGCGTGGGCAAGGCCAGCCCAAACCTCGCCAAGCGCGGCCAGTCGAACAATTCGCCGGGGTCCTCCTTGCGGGTGGGGGCCACATCGGAGTGGCCCACGACATTGCCCAGCTCAATATCATGGCGCCAGACGATGTCGGC
Source organism: uncultured Sphingomonadales bacterium (assembly GCA_903911985.1). Lineage (GTDB taxonomy): Bacteria > Pseudomonadota > Alphaproteobacteria > Sphingomonadales > Sphingomonadaceae > Novosphingobium. The sequence continues at coordinate 3,610 of CAIWFP010000458.1, read as the reverse complement.
CAGCAGGCGGATCAGCGCCCCCATTTGCGCTTCCGGAAAAGGCCGATAGCCGAATTCGTGCCCCGGGTTCACCAGTTCGATGCCGATGCTGGCCGAGTTCACATCGCTGATGCCCCGCCAATAGGCGCGGCCAGCGTGCCACGCCCGCTTGTCCTCGGGCACGAGAGCGGTGACCATGCCGTCCTCATCGATAAAATAGTGGGCGGAGACTTCGCTGGCCGGATCGGTCAGGCGTTCCAGCGCCTCGGAGGCACTGGCCATGCCGGTATAGTGCAGCACCACCATCGAGATCGGCAGGCGACGCTCGTTCCAGTTGGGTGATGGCGTGTGGCGATGAACCAGTTCGCTCATGCGCGCCAGCACCTGGCAGGGCCCGGACCGGAGCCCGCAATGCTGGCCGCGACGGGGAATGGCCCCCGCATGGCTCAGGCCCCCGGCAGCATCGCGCCCAGCACCAGCATGCCGTCACCCAGCGCATATTGCACGCCGCCGCCCAGACTGGCGGCCAGCGAGGCGATCATCGCGGCGGGCGCGGTGCGGCTGGAAAGTTCGCCCGGCGCCAGCTGACTGGCCAGCGCCCGGCCCACCACGGGGTCAAAGGCGATGCGCGGGCCGCTGGCGCGAATGGCAATCTCGAAATCCCCCCCCTTTTTGCCGCCCGCCCGCTCCTCCAGCGCGATTTCCAGCGTGCCGCCGCGCACCAGCGCCTCTATGCCGATGAGCGCGAGGTTGAGCAGGATTTTCACCGCCGACTTGGGCAGGGTCTGCGAACTCATGGTCCAGCGCAGGGCGATGCGCCCGGAAGGGCCCGCCAGCGCCTCGATCAGCGCCTTGGGTTCGGCCACAGGCACCGCCTCGCCAAAACCGCCCGCCGCGCCAAAGGCCAGACGGAAGAATTTCAGCTTGTCGGCAGAGCTGCGCGCGCTCTGCTCCAGCAGCTCGAAGCAACGCTGGCGCATGGCCGGGTCCTTTTCCTCGGCCAGCAGCTCCAGCCCGTTGGACAGGGCGCCAACCGGGCTCAGCAGATCGTGGCACAGGCGCGAACACAGCAGGGCCGCCAGTTCCAGCGACTGAGCCTGCCCCTGATCATTCGAATTGGCGGACATGCTAACTTACCCTTCGTGGAATGCCAGGCCGTGGCGGTCAACGCGACCTTGCCAGAGTATGGTTACTAACCGATTTTCGCCGTTTCCCTAGCCCGGCGCAAGGCATGTGGGAAGCATTTCAAAGCCATGGGCGCAATCGCGCCATAATCGCACCTGCCCCTGCGCGATGATCGCCCAGATCCGCCCGTCGCCCGAAGCGCAGGCGCGATCCTGCGCCGAGGGAAGGGCCTCTCCCACGGGGTGCGAGTGATACCAGCCGAGGAGTGCCAGACCCGCGCCCCCCGCGCCTGCCCTTTCTTCACGAAGCGCGGCGATCAGCGTGGCCGGGTCGATTTCAAAATGGCGGGTGGGATCCTCGGCGACATTGGCGGCTGGGCGGATGGCGGTGATTCGCTCCTGCCCCTCCACCCCCTGCCCGCGCGTGCCAAACAGCAGGCCGCAAGCCTCTTTCGGGCGGGCGCCCGCCGCCTCGGCCAACATCGCGTCTGCCGCGCCCCTTGTCAGGATCGGATCCATGCCCATCTTGGGGGCTATGATGGAACAGGGGGCACCTGCAACTCAAGCGCCAATCGCGCTTTCCCGCAAAGACGGGGGCTTTGTTGCGCCTGAAGACGGCGTGGAGGACGCTGAGCTGCCCGATGGTGACGGCGAGGACGATGGCATTGACGCGGATGGCGCACAAACCATCAGCGGGCTGATCGGCTCTGGCGGGCGGCTGGACAAGGAGTTGGCGCAAGCCTGCGGCCTGTCGCGCGCGCGGGTGCAGGCGTTGCTTGCCGAGGGGCGGATCAGCCTCGGCGGAAAAATCACCACGCAATCCTCGCTGAAAGTACCCGCTGGCACCGCCTTTGCCATCGATATGCCGGCAACCGTGCCGCTGGCGGCCATCGCGCAGGATATTCCCCTCACCATCGTCTATGAGGACGAGCATCTGGTGGTGGTCGACAAGCCGGCGGGCCTTGTGGTGCATCCGGCGGCGGGCAATCCCGATGGCACGCTGGTCAACGCGCTGCTGCACCATTGCGCGGTGAATGACGGTGGGCATTTGTCGGGCATCGGCGGCGTGGCGCGGCCCGGCATCGTCCACCGCATCGACAAGGACACCTCCGGCCTGCTGGTGGTGGCCAAAAGCGATGTGGCCCATGAGGGGCTTGCCCGCCAGTTCGCCGACCATTCCATCGAGCGGGCCTATCTCGCCATCGTCGCCGGCCAGCCGTTGCCCGCCGAGGCGACGTTGCGCGGAGTGATCGCCCGCTCCTCGGCCGATCGCAAGAAAATGGCGCTGATCGGCCCGGAAATCCGCCCCGAGGGCGAGCGCGGCGCGCACCGCACCGAGCGCGGCAAACATGCCGTCACCCATTACCGCGTGCTGCAACGGTTTGGCGCCCTGGCGGCCTCCGATAGCGCCGCGCTAGTGGAATGTCGGCTGGAGACCGGGAGAACCCACCAGGTCCGCGTTCACATGGCATCCATCGGCCATGCGCTTTTGGGCGATCCGGTCTATGGCCGCACACCGAAGGGCTTGCGGACCCTGCTGGCCGACCTCGGCTTTGCGCGGCAGGCATTGCACGCCGCCGTGCTGGGGTTTATTCATCCCGTTTCGGCCGAGGCCCTGCGGTTCGAGAGTGCCCTGCCCGGGGATATGCGGGAGCTTTTGGCGCATCTGGCCGGGGAGGCCGGGTGAGCCCATCAACCGGGGCGCGGGCGATGATGGTCGCCCCGCCTCATGTGGCCGTCAAACGGGGGATGCCTTGAAGGGTCCCTCACCGGCGTGTCGACACTTGTAAGGAAGTAGTGCCAATGACCAAGGACAGCAATCTGCCGGTGGTGCCCTCGCTTTCGGGCGAGGCCGGGCTGAACCGCTATCTGGCCGAGATCAAGAAGTTCCCGCTGCTGACGCCCGAAAACGAATATATGCTGGCCAAGCGGTATCAGGAACATCAGGACCCCGAGGCGGCGCGCCAGCTGGTCACCAGCCATCTGCGGCTCGTGGCGAAAATCGCCATGGGCTATCGCGGCTATGGCCTGCCGGTCTCCGAGCTGATCTCCGAAGGCAATATCGGTCTGATGCAGGGCGTGAAGAAATTCGAGCCCGACCGGGGCTTCCGCCTCGCGACCTATGCCATGTGGTGGATCAAGGCCTCGATTCAGGAGTTCATCCTGCGCTCGTGGAGCCTCGTCAAAATGGGCACCACGGCGTACCAGAAGAAGCTGTTCTTCAACCTGCGCCGCATGAAAAAGAACATCGACGCCTATGAGGACGGCGACCTGAAGCCGGAGGACGTCACCAAGATCGCCACCGATCTCGGCGTGCCCGAGGTCGAGGTGATCAACATGAACCGCCGCATGATGATGGGCGGCGATGCCTCGCTCAACGTTTCCCTCAACGAGGAAGGCGAGGGCCAGTGGCAGGACCTGCTGGCCGACGAGCGCCCCCTGCAGGACGAAACCGTGGCCGATGCCGAGGAAGCCCGCTGGCGCCACGCACTGCTGGCCGAGGCCAT
>CAIWFP010000457.1 GCA_903911985.1 uncultured Sphingomonadales bacterium | reverse complement strand
GTCGCGGCGATAATACGCTCCACCTCGTCGCCGGTGCCCACCGGCACGGTGCTCTTGGTGACGATGACTGCGGGGGTCGAAAGATGGCGCCCCACCTCCTCGGCCACGGCATAGACGTAGGACAGGTCGGCATGGCCATCGCCCCGGCGGCTGGGCGTGCCAACCGCGATGAAGATGGCCCCGGCCCCGGCGATGCCTTCGGCAAGGTCGGTGGTGAAGGACAGGCGCCCGGCCTTGACATTGCCCGCGACCAGTTCGGACAGGCCCGGCTCGTAAATCGGCATGACCCCGGCGTTCAGCGCCGCGATCTTGCCCGGGTCCTTGTCGATGCAGACGATCTCGTGGCCGAAATCGGCGAAACACGCCCCCGACACCAGACCGACATAACCAGAGCCCACCATCGCGATTTTCATGTATGCTTTCCTGCGTATTGCGCGGCGCGCGTGGCGCCGCGATTAGGCTGTGGTTTACCCGCCGTGGCGGGTATGACGGGCAGTGGCATGAAGGCCCCCGCGACAACTGCGCGGCGGATCATGCCGCATCCCGCCGGTGGATGGTGATGGCACCTGCCGGGGCGGTGTCCGGCCAGCCGCTGATGCCCTCGGGCTGCGTCGGGGCTTGCGCGCACAGCAGCCAGCGGGCCTCTCCTTCCAACCCCATCGCGGTGAGCCGGCCGGAGGCATAGGCCCCGGTATCCAGTCCGATGCGGTTTGGCCGGAACTGCGGCTCCTCGTTGATCGTGTGGCCGTGAACGATGACAGCACCATGACTGGCGGGCGTAGACAGGAACGGCTCGCGGATCCAGCGCAGGTCCGGGCCGGTCTGCTGGTCGAGCGCCAGGCCCGGGCGGATGCCGGCATGGACGAAGCAATAATCGCCGATGGTGATCAGATCTTCAAAACTCTGGAGGAAGGCGAGCGTGTCCGGCCCGACGGCGCCGCGGGCCATGGCCTGCAACTCTTCCCACGAGGCGCGCGTATAGTCCCGCTCCGGAATGCCAAAGCTGAGCAGGGTTTCGCGCCCGCCGCCAATGGGATTGACGAAACGGCGCAGCATATCGACGCTTTCGAGCGCGCCAAGCATCATTTCCTCGTGGTTTCCGGCCAGTATGCGCACCCTCCGGTGCTCGCCCCACTGGCGGGCGAGCCGCAGCACGCCAGCCGAATCCGGCCCGCGATCCACCAGATCGCCCAGCAAAATCACGGTGGTCTCGGCGCTGGCGCGGTCGCGATCGTCGGCCTCTATGGCGGAGACGAGTGCTGAAAACAGGTCGAGCCGTCCGTGGATATCGCCGATGGCATAGACACGCTGGCCTGCCGGAATGGCTGGCTGTGGCATGGCCTCGCGGGGCCTCAGCAAATTGCGCAAGGAGGCGATCATGGGTGCGGGGCGATCATCTGGATGATGGAGCTGCGTTTAGGGCCGGGCCGGGCCGTGGTCAAGGCGCCCGGGCGGGGGCTCGCCGCGATTGCGTGATATCGGGACGGTTTTTTTCCGGGGTCGCCGCGCGATTGTCGGCTGGCGAATAACGGCGGCATCGGATTTTTTGCCGCCATGCCGGTTTGGGCAATGGGCACAGCGGGCGAGGGCGGCTATGGCTCGGGCCTGTCCGCTGCCGGAGCCCCTGCCATGCCCACCTATCTGCACACCATGATCCGCGTGTCCGATCCCGCGGCGACCATCGCCTTTTTCGAGCTGATCGGTCTGAAGGAGGTGCGCCGCTACGAAAACGAGGCGGGGCGCTTCACCCTGATCTTCCTCGCCTGTCCGGGGCAGGAGGACGCACTGGTGGAGCTGACCCACAATTGGGACGAGAAGGATTACACCGGCGGGCGCAATTTTGGGCATCTGGCCTATCGGGTCGAGAATATCTACGAGACCTGCCAGCGGCTGATGGATGCTGGTGTCACAATCAACCGCCCGCCGCGTGATGGCCACATGGCCTTTGTCCGCACGCCCGACGGCATCTCGATCGAATTGCTGCAGGATGGCCATCTGGAGCCGGCCGAGCCATGGGCGAGCATGGCCAATACCGGCAACTGGTAAAGCTGCCGCGTCAGGGCGCTGGCTCGCCCTTTTTTGCCGCCCACCACAGAATGCCATAGCCCAGAAGCGCCGAGATCAGCGATCCGGCGATGATGCCTACCCGCGCCTGCGCCGCCAGCTCTGGTGCTTGCGGAAAGGCGAGGGTGGCAATCAGCAGGCTCATGGTAAAGCCGATGCCGCACAGCAGGCTGATGCCCCAGACCTGCATCCAGCCGGCCCCGCCCGGGCGGGTGGCGATCCCCAGCCGCTCGGCCAGCCACACCGCACCCAACACCCCCGCCTGCTTGCCCAGCACCAGCCCACCGGCCACGGCAAGGATTAGCGGGGGCAGGGCGGGGGCAGGCGCGGGCGCCATCGCCCCGCCGGCAATCGTTATCCCGGAAACCGTAACCCCGGAAACCGTCACCCCGGCATTGGCCAGGGCAAACAGCGGCACTATGGCGAAGGCGCTCCATGGCGCCAGCGCGTGTTCCATGCGCAATAGGAGGATCCGGCCATATTTGCGGCAGGGGGCCATCGGCACGGTCATCGCCGCCGCCACACCGGCCACCGTGGGGTGCAATCCCGAGGCCAGCACGCAGGCCCACAGGCCTACCGCCAGCAACACATAGGGCGCGGGTTTGCTGCAACCCGCCCAATTCAGCCCGGCCATCATGGCCAGCACCAGCGCCCCCGCGCTCAGCCAACCCCACACCACGGGCCCCGCATAGGCCAGCGCGATGATCGCCGTCGCGCCGAGATCATCGACCACCGCCACCGTCAGCAGGAACAGGCGCAGGCTGGCTGGCACCCGCCGCCCGAGCAGCCCCAGAACGCCCAGCGCGAAGGCGATATCGGTGGCGGCGGGAATGGCCCAGCCATGCATGATCGCGCGCGCGCCCGCCATGGCCCCCGCCGTCCCGGCGCTATTGCGCCCGAGCCAGAGCGCCACCAGCCCGAACACCAGCGCCGGGCCCGCCATCCCGGCCGCCGCCGCGAGCACAGGCAGTCGCCGGGTGGGGGCGTGGGCAAGATCGCCGATCAGCACTTCGCGCTTCAGCTCCAGCCCGATGACGAAGAAGAACACCGCCATCAGCCCCTCATTCACCCATCCGCGCAAGGAGAAGGGAAAGGGGATGCCCGAAATCGCAAGGGCATGCGCGCCCCGCCCCAGCGGTTCAAATACCGCTAGTGGCTGATCGAGCAGGTTTTGCCATTGCTGCGCCAGCGGGGAATTGGCCAGACCCAGGGCCACGGCCGCCGCCAGCAGCAGCACCAGCCCCGCCGCCGCATCGCCCGTCATCGCGGCAGTTCGCCCACGGAGGAGGCATCCGGACAGTGCCCGAAAAGGCGCCCGCAGCAGGTGCCCCAGGGCGCGGGGAAAGAATTGGCGGCGACGGTTGGTCATGGTGATGTAATAAAATCCAAACCGTCGTTGCAACGGAATCAGAACAATAATAGTCTGCAATTGACCGGGAGCAACCAAAAGGGGGGTGCGCGCGTGCTGCCAGCTTTTGGCGTGTCCAGCTGGACCGTTGTCGAGTGGCTACAATTGGTTGAGCGCGAGCTGCTGCTTTTCGCGCTGTTCTGGTTTATCGTCGGCATGGTTGATGAAATGGCGCTGGACGCCATCTGGCTTGGGCTTCGCCTGACAAATCGCGGTTCGACCCCGTGCCTGCCGCCGCAGGCTGGCGGGGTGCCCTTGTCCGGGGCGGTGGCGGTGTTCATCCCGGCGTGGCACGAGGACGCGGTGATCGGCGCCACGATTGGCCATATGCTTTCGGTGTGGCCGCAGCGCGATTACCGGCTCTATGTTGGCTGTTATCGCAATGATGCGGCAACCATCGCGGCGGCCATGCTGGCCGTGGGCGCGGATGCGCGGGTGCGGCTGGTCATTCACGATCGCCCCGGCCCCACCACCAAGGCCGATTGTCTCAACCGCCTCTACCAGGCCCTGTGCGACGACGAGGCGCGCAAGGGACAGCCTTTTGCCACAGTGTTGTTGCAGGATGCCGAGGACATGGTGCATCCGCTGGCCCTGTCGGTGGTTGATCAGGGTCTGGCGCCATCGGGCGGTGCCGCCGATTTCGTGCAATTGCCCGTCCGGCCCGAGATATCCCCCGCCGACCATGTTGCCGCGGGGCATTGGGTGGCGGGCCATTATGCCGACGAATTTGCCGAAAGCCATGCCAAGGCCATGGTGGTGCGCGACTGGCTGGGCGCGGCGCTGCCCGCCGCTGGCGTTGGCTGCGGCTTCTCGCGGGCGATGCTGGAGCGGGTGGGCGCCACCAGGGCGGCCATGGGCGAAAGCGGCCCCTTTGCCGCCGATTGCCTGACCGAGGATTACGAGCTGGGCCTGCTGATCTCGCAGCTGGGCGGGCGCAGCCGGTTTCTGCGCCTGCGCGATGCCGATGGCGAGCTGATTGCCACCCGCAGCTATTTCCCCGACGAGATATCCGCCTCCGTGCGCCAGAAAACGCGCTGGGTGCATGGCATTGCCCTGCAGGGCTGGGAACGGATGGGCTGGGTAGGGCGTCCGGTGGAAGTGTGGATGGCCCTGCGCGACCGGCGCGGCCCGCTCACCGCGCTGGTGCTGGCCGCGGCCTATGCCTTGTTGGTGATCGAGGGGCTGCTGCTGTTCGCGCATATGGTCGGCGCGCATCCCCGTCCGCTGGCCTCTCCCGGGCTGCTGCTGCTGATGCGGGTGAGCCTGTGGGGTCTGGTGTGGCGGGCGGCCATGCGGTTTGCCTTCACCACCCGCGAATATGGTCTGCTTGAAGGTGTGCGCGCGGTGCTGCGCATTCCGGTGGCCAATGTCATCACCATCATGGCCGGGCGCCGGGCGATGATGGCCTATATCCGGGGTTTGCGCGGTGAGCGGGTGGTGTGGGACAAGACTGCCCATCACCTGCATCCCGCCCACCGGGCCAGCCCCCATGCGGTTCAGGGTTCGCGGCTTTCGCCAGGGCGCCCGCGCCGGGAGTTTGCCGCATGACCCGCCGCTCGCGCCGCCGGGGCGAGCCACTCGTGGTGCTGGCGGCGATCCTGTTGTCATGGGTGGGCCTGCGCGCGGTGTTGTGGCAGGAGCCCTATGTGCGGGGGTGGCGGGGTTGGTCGCGCTGCGGCCTGCGAGCGGGAACAGGGCTCGGCACGGAGTCAATGGCCTTCGCACGGACGCCCGCTTTGCGCCCGTGGCGGCCAGAACCACTGGCCTTGCGTCCACAGGATACCGCCCTGACCCCCGCGCCATCCGGTGAGCCCACCTCGCGGCAGGGCATTGCCGCCGCCAGCCAGTTGCTGTGGATGGCGGCAATGGCGGGCCTTCCCTCGCCGCAAGCGTTGCTGGGCAAGGGCGCGGGAACGGCGGATGTCGTGCCCGACCTTGCCCGGGTGCGCTCCGGGGGCGAACGGCGCTGGTCGGGCGATGGCTGGCTGATGTGGCGCGAGGGCGGTGCCATCGCCCGCAATGGCGTTACCGCGCCGACCTATGGCGCGAGCCAGGGCGGGGTGGTGCTGCGTTATCGTCTGGCACCCTCCAGCGCCCTGCAACCCACGGCCTATCTGCGCGTTACCGGGGCGATGGATAACTCGGGGCAAGCCGACAGCGCCTTCGGCTTTTCGGCACGGCCCATTGGCGCCCTGCCTTTGATCGCCGCCGTGGAGGGCCGGGTCAGCCGGTTCTCCAACGGATCCATCCACCTGCGCCCGGCGGCGATGGTGATTACCGAGCTGACGCCGCAACCCCTGCCCTTTGCCATGCGCGCCGAAATCTATGGGGCGGCGGGCTATGTTGGTGGCCCCGGCGCGACGGGCTTTGTCGATGGGCAATTGCGGCTGGACCATCACCTCGCCACCGTTGGCCCCACCGAGATCCGCGCGGGTGGCGGCCTGTGGGGCGGGGCGCAACAGGGTGCCAGCCGCCTCGACGTTGGCCCCACTGCAACGGTGCGGGTGGCGGGCGAACATTTCGGCGCGCGCCTCGGGTTTGACTGGCGTTTGCGGGTGGCCGGCGATGCCGCGCCCACTTCCGGCCCGGCGGTCACGCTCTCGGCGGGGTTCTGACCGGAGCATTCGCGCGCCATTCGAGCCTTATTGGCAGCGTGCGGCAGGCAAACCGGCTGAACGGTAACGGCAAACCGACGGGGAAATTCTCGGGATACCACGCCACCGGGCCCTTTCCACCGGCGCCGCGCTGGTCTAGCCTGAGATCAGGATGGATGTTTATCTTCCCATAGCCAATCTTTCGGTCAACGGGCTGGTCATCATCGGGCTTGGCGCGCTCACCGGCGTCCTTTCCGGGATGTTTGGTGTGGGCGGAGGGTTCCTCACCACCCCCCTGCTTATTTTCTATGGCGTGCCGCCAACGGTTGCGGCGGCATCGGCGGCCAGTCAGGTTACCGGCGCCAGCGTTTCGGGTGTGCTGGCCCATGGCCGCCACGGCGGGGTGGACTACCGGATGGGCGCGGTGCTGGTGGCTGGCGGCGTTATGGGCACCGGCATCGGCGCGGTACTGTTCCAAATGCTGTCGCGGCTGGGGCAGATCGATACGGTCATCAATGTGCTCTATGTGCTGTTGCTCGGCTCCATCGGCGGGCTGATGGCGCGGGAAAGCATCCAGACCCTGCGCGCCACCCGCTCGGGCAGGGCCATCCCCCCGCGCAAGCGCCGCCACCATCCGCTGGTGGCCAACCTGCCACTGCGCTGGCGGTTCTATCGTTCGGGCCTGTATATCTCGCCGCTGGCGCCGCTGCTGCTGGGGGTGTTTACCGGCATCCTCACCATGTTGATGGGCATTGGCGGCGGCTTCATCATGGTGCCGGCCATGCTCTATCTGCTGGGCATGAGTGCCGGCGTGGTGGTGGGCACCAGCCTGTTCCAGATCCTGTTTGTCACCATCGCCACCACCATGATGCACGCGCTGACGACGAAAGCGGTCGATCTGGTGCTCTCGGGGCTGTTGTTGCTCGGCTCTGTTACGGGCGCGCAGCTGGGCGCCGCGCTGGCCCAGAGGGTTAGCCCGGTGCGGCTGCGGCTGGTGCTGGCGCTGATCGTGCTGGCGGTGGCGGTGCGCATGGTGCTGGGCCTGACCTGGCATCCGGGCGAGATCTTTACGGTGAGCGGCTTGTGAGGGCGCGGGCAAGCGCGGTTCGGGGGCTATTGGCGCTGGCGGCGCTGATCATGCTCACCGGTGCCGAGGACCCGGTGCTGGTGCCCGATGTCTCCCAGCACGAAATCGTGGTGCAACAGGGTTTTACCGGGGCCCAATTGCTGCTGTTCGGTGCCATTCTCAACCCCGAGGGCACCCCGGCGGGCCAGAATTACGATATCGTGGTGGTGCTGGAGGGGCCCTCCCGCCCCATCGTGCTGCGTCAGAAGGAGAAGGTGGCAGGGGTCTGGATCAACACCCGCTCCACCACCTTCCAATCGGCGCCCAGCTTCTATGCCATGGCCTCCACCCGGCCGATCCGGCAACTGGTTGATGACCAGACCGCGTCGATCTATGAGCTTGGCCTGCCATTCCTCCAGCTCTCGCCCATCGGCGCGATCGATCCGGCCGGCCAGCGGCGCTTCTCCGACGGGCTGGTGGGGCTGATGGGGCGCAAGGGCCTCTACCATCAGGACGAGCATGGCGTCGCCATCACCAGCCGGGTACTCTATCGCGCGGCCGTGGCGGTGCCTTCCAACGTTCAGACCGGCAGCTATACCGCCGAAACCTTCGCCATCGCCCATGGGCGGGTGGTGGCCTCGGCGATCAGCCGGGTGGAGGTGCGCAAGGCCGGTTTTGAACGCGCCGTCGCCGATTTTTCCAACCATGACGCGTTTTTCTATGGGTTGTTCGTGGTGGCGGTTTCGGTGGCTATGGGGTGGCTGGCGGGGCGGGTCTTTGCGCGGCGTTAGGGCGGGGAGGGGTTTGACGAGATGAAGATGCGAGGGTGTTATACCAACCCGCGATGAGCTTGACTCATCGCGGGTTGGTATAGCCCGCGCGGCGTTTGAGCGTAGCCAGGCTGCTGATCGGTCACGATCACTGCAGCTTGGTATTACGCCCTCGCGCTCCCATTCCTGTCGATGTCGCGTTCTGGGTTCAGCCTTGTTCAAACCCGCCGCGCCGCAGGCTTTGTCGCCGCTTTGCGGCAGGGCGAAGCGGCGAGATGTTGGCCCCTCGCGGACAGGAACGGGGTTTGGGGCCTAAGGCCTCAAGAATCTCTCCCTTGTAAAACCTTGAACACCCGGCTCACCCCTTCGGCACCGCCAGATGCCGCCTGTTCCGCCAGCCTCCGCGCAGATAGACCAGCAAAGTCAGCGACACCGATACGGCAGAGCCTGCCGGATAGGTCCACCACACCGCCTCGGCGCCGATATGCGGATAGGCCAGAAAGTAGAAACCCAGCCTTGCCGGATACATGGCGGTGAAGATGACGATCAATGGCCACACCACCTCGCCATAGGCGCGCATGGTGCCGTTCAGGATGACCATGATGCCGATGAGCGCGAAGCTCCAGGTACACACCAGCTGGATATGCTGGGCCAGCGGCACCGCCGCGCTGGCGGAGCCGAGGAACAGCACCAGCAAGGGCCGCGAGAAGGCGATAATCGCCAGCCCCAGCGCGCCGGTCAGCGCCAGATTGCTGCATACGCCGGTGATGGTGATGCGCCCCACCCGGGTGTGATTGCCCGCCCCGACATTCTGCGCCACCATCGCGCTCACCGCGCTGGAGAGGGCAAAGGCCGGCATCTGGAGGTAGTTCCATAGTTGCAGGGACGCGCCATAGGCCGCCGCCGCGTCCAGCCCCTCGCGGTTCACCAGCCCGATCATGATGACGCCCGCGCTGGAGACCAGCAGCATCTGCGCGCCCATCGGCAGGCCCTTGGCCAGCACATAGCTGATCTCGGCCCTGCGCGGGATGAGATAGGCCAGCTCGGCCCCGCGCAGGCGCAGCGCCATGTCCTTGCGATAGATCGTCCAGATCATCATCGCCGACCCCGCGAAATTGGCGACAGCGGTGGACAGGGCCGATCCGGCGATCCCCAGCGGCGGAACCGGGCCAATACCCCGGATCAGCAGCGGGTTGAGGGCGATGTCGATGGCCACCGTCAGCAGCATGGCGTGCAATGGCGTGCGCGCGTCGCCCACGCCGCGCATGCCCATCGCCACCATCAGCGAGATGGTGGACAGCGGCATGGTGATGAAGATCACCCTGAGATAGGCCAGAGCCTCGATCCGGCTGGCATCGGGCGTCGACAAGGCATGCAGCAGGGCGGGCGAGAACAGCCAGCCCAGCACCCCCGTGCCCAGCGCCAGCATGGCGCAAAAGCCGACCCCGGCGCCAAACGAACGCCGCGCCGCATCGATTGAGCGGGCGCCGAAATGCTGGCCCACCCGCACGGTGGTGGCCATGCCAAAGCCGAACACGGCGGCAAACAGCAGGAACATCACCACATTGGCATTGGCCGTGGCCGCCAGCGCGCTCTCGCCGATCAACCGGCCGACCCAGATGGAATTGACCGTGCCGTTTACCGTCTGGAGCAGGTTGGAGATCATGGTCGGAATGGTGAAGGCGATCATCGTCTTGAGGATTGGCCCCTGGGTCAGGTCGCCGCGCATGGCGCCACCCATTGTTCTGGCCATCGCACCCCCGGCGGGAAAGCCGGCGCGGGTGTGGGCCGGAGCAGGGGGGCCTTTGGTCTCACCTGTATCGTCCGGGGCGGTGTCTTCCAGAGAGGTCTCGGTCATGTACCCCGTGTGTCGCCGGAAAGATGGATATGCAAGCGGTCTGACAGGCCATAGCCATGGGCGAGGCATTCGCGTGCCAGCCATGCCATGCGGGTGCGCAGGGTCTCGCTGTCGCGCCCCTCGGGCATCAGCAGGATGCGGGGCGCAGGCAGGTGGTGGGCCTCGGCCAGCGCGGCCACCTCGGCGATATCGTCCGGGCTGGCGATGACGAATTTGAACCACGCCCGTCCGCCCGCGACGAAGACGGCGAGGGCTTCCGGGCGGATGGCGAGGTCGCGCGCATTGCCCGAATGCGCGAGTTTGGGGCTGACGTTGAACTGGTGGACGCGGTGCGCGATGGCTTCTGGCGGGGCGACAGTGCCGTTGGTTTCCACCTCGACGTAAAAGCCCGCCAGCGCCTCCAAATGATCCAGCATCCGCACCAATGCCGGGGCCTGCAGCAGCGGCTCGCCGCCGGTGATGACGAGGCGGGGGAAGGGCATGGAGGCGCCGAGCGCGGCGATGCGCTGTGCCACATCCGCCTCCTCCAGCGTCACCTGATTGGCGGCGCGGGCGAAATCCACGCCATCGCGGTGGGGGCGATTGTCGCCCTCGAAGCGCCAGGTATAGGCGGTGTCGCACCATTCGCAGGCAAGGTTGCAGCGCGACAGGCGCACGAAGACGCAAGGCCGCCCGGCGCTGGCCCCCTCGCCCTGCAGCGCGGCGAAGATCTCGGGCTCGCCCGGCCCATCTCCGGCAGGCTTTACCGTGGCGAGGGCCAGAGTCACGAGCGGGGGCTCACCCCAGCCGCGCCAGCGCCGAGGCCAGACGCTCGGCCTCGGCGGCATGGGCGGCATGGTCGGCGCGGGCCTTGTCGATGGCCTCGGGCTTTGCCTTTTCCACAAAGGCCGGGTTCGACAGGCGGCCCTCCAGCGACTTTGCCTCCTTGGTGGATGTGGCCAGCGCCTTTTCGAGGCGGGCCTTCTCGGCGGCGATGTCGATGATGCCTTCCAGCGGAATGATCAGGCTGGCGTCACCGGCGCCAATCTGCATCGCCGCGCCATTGGGGGCGGGGGCGAAGTGGATGGCGCTGAGGCGGGCGAGGCGGTCGATCGCGGGGGCGTTGCGGGCGATGATGCCGCGTGTTGCCTCGGACGGTTCCGGCAGGAAGGCCTCCAGCCGGGCGCCGGGGGCGATGCCCAGCTCGACCTTGGCGCCGCGCAGGTTTCCGACGAGGGCGATGAGCCACTCGACCTCGGCCTTGGCGGCGGCATCCACGCTTGCGTCGGGCTGCGGCCATTGCGCGACGATCAGTTCGCTCTGCCGCGTGCCGAGACTGTTCCACAGCTCCTCGGTGACGAAGGGCATGAACGG
>CAIWFP010000456.1 GCA_903911985.1 uncultured Sphingomonadales bacterium | reverse complement strand
GTTCCTGCGCGAGGCGCTGAACAGCCAGCGGCGATCCCGCGACGAGGCCCCGCTCTCGGGCGGCGAATTCCTGAAGCTGGCGCGCGAAAAAGCCGCGCTGCTCAAACTCGACATGGAGATGCTGAAGCGCCCGGTGAACGTCGGCTTTTCCGGCGGCGAGAAGAAGCGCGCCGAGATGGTGCAAATGGGCATCCTCGACCCCAAACTGGCCATCCTCGACGAGACCGACAGCGGCCTCGACATCGACGCCCTGCGCATCTGCGGCGAGGGCATCAACGCCATCATGCGCAAACCCGACAAGGCCGTGCTGCTCATCACCCACTACCAGCGCCTGCTGGATTACGTGAAGCCGGACTTCGTGCATGTGCTGGCCGGTGGCCGCATCATCAAGACCGGCGGCCCCGAACTGGCGCTGGAGCTGGAAGAAGCCGGTTACGAGGATGTGGTCGCGTGAACGACCTCGCGACCATCCCCACCTCCAAAACCGAGGACTGGCACTATGCCCCCAAGGGCGTGCTGGCGGAAATCTGGCCGATCGAGGTGGAGGAAATCCATGTGGCGGCGGGCGCCAGCGATGCGCTGACGATCATTCAGGACGGCGGCGCGGAACCCATCGCCCGCCAGATTCTGCTGGTGCTGGAGGCTCACGCCACCTTCGACCTGACGATCCTCAACCTTGGCGGCACCTATAGCCGCATCGCCGTGGAGGCGCGGCTGGGCAAGGGCGCAAGGCTCTCCATCGGCGGCGTGCAACTGGCAGGCGGCGATGACAGACTGGAGATCGCCACCGAAGTGACCCACGCCGAGCCAGATGCCACCAGCCGCCAGACCATCCGCAGCGTCGCCGCAGGCCAATCCAGCGCCACCTATCTCGGCAAGGTGCGGGTGGAGCGCGGCGCCGATGGCAGCGATGGCGAACAAAGCGTGCGGGCCATGCTGCTGAGCGCAACCGCCACCGCCAATGCGCGGCCAGAGCTGGAAATCTATGCCGATGACGTCAAATGCGCCCATGGCTGCGCCGTGGGCGAGCTGGATGCGATGGGGCTCTTTTACCTCGCCTCGCACGGAATTCCGCCGGAACAGGCCAAGGCGCTGATGCTGCAGGCCTTCATCGCCGAGGCGTTTGAGGGCTTTGGGGTGGATGCCGACGATGCCGACAATCTGCATGCGCTGGCACAGGCAAGGCTGAAGCAATTGCTGGGGGCCGGGAAATGAGCGCGTCGCTGCATTCCTCGCGTCTGGCCACTACTCGGATGGCCGCCGTCCCACTGGACAGTGCCCGGCTGCGCGCCGACTTTCCGGGTCTCGTCACCCATTCGGGCCAGCCCTGGCACTATCTCGATTCCGGCGCCACGGCGCAAAAGCCGCGCGTGGTGATCGATGCTGTGGCGCGCGCGCTGGGGCCGGATTACGCCACCGTCCATCGCGGCGTCTATGCCCGCTCGGCTGACATGACTTTGGCCTTCGAGGCTGCCCGCCGCCGTGTCGCCAATTTCATCGGCGGGGCCGAGCATGAGGTTGTGTTCACCCGCGGCGCCAGCGAGGCGATCAACCTTGT
>CAIWFP010000455.1 GCA_903911985.1 uncultured Sphingomonadales bacterium | reverse complement strand
CCACCGTGCCCACGCCAGTCCCTGTCTCGGTGGAAGCCGCTCCGGCCGCTCCGCAGGGCGATGGCGAAAAGGCGCTGTCCGCGCTGATTCCCGATGCCGCCGTCGCCCGGCCGGATGAATGGGCACGCGGCACGCCGGATGTGCCGCTAACCGCCCCGCCTTCTGGCGCGCAGCTTCCCGGAGGCGCCGTCGCAACGCCAAGCGTTCCAGCGCCGGCTGCCGCGCCCCCGCCCGGGGCGAACGCGGCGACCTTCGCATTGCCCGCTTCCCTGCCTTCCGGCCAGCCGCCCGCCGGGCCGTCGCCTGCCGGAGCGGAGATCAACCCGTCCTCGCCAATGGCCGGGCTCTCGGGCTTCCTGGCCGAATGGCCGGATATGAGCCTGCCCCCGGCACCGCTGGCCGCGCTGTCGCCGGACGGCCAATCCACCGCGCCCGCCCCCTCGCTCACCATTCTGGCCGCTGATCTGCCCCCCGGGCAGCCCCGGTCGGAACGGGGCTCTGGCGAACGGCGCGACAGGTTCGCCGCCGGGCGGGTGGTGCTGGCATGGCATGTCGAGGGCCAATCCATTCCCGAGCGCGCCGAATTGGAGGCGCGCTTTCGCGCCCTTTCCGCCCTGCAGGCGATGCCGGCCAGAGAGGGCGAGAATTTGCCCCAATTGGCGGTGCGCGCCGCGGCTGATCGCGCCGTGCTGCAGCAATTGCTGCGCACCTATGGCTATTACGATGCCGAGGCGAGCCAGACACTTGCGGCGGGCGTGGGGCCGGGGGGCGCCTCGCTCGGCTCTCCGGCCGGGTCGGAAGGCGCGCCGGGAAGCAAATCGGGGCTGCTGGTCCGTTTCGACATCGTCCCGGGCACAAGGTATCGCTTTGGCGCGATCGATCTTGGGCCGCTGGCAAGTATTGGGCCCGACTATGCCGCCCTGCGCAAAAGCTTTGCCATCTCGCCGGGCGATCCGCTCCACCTCGATGCCATTCCCATCCAGACGCAGGCCCTCGATGCCGCATTGGGCGAGAGTGGCTATGCCTTTGCCCATATCGACCCGCCCGCGCTCACCGTTGATCACCTGCGCGAGGAGGGTGACCTGTCGCTGCCGGTGAAGCCGGGCGGCGTTTATCATTTTGGCGAGATCGTCAGCACCAACGAGCATTTTCTGTCCAGCCGCCATCTGGCCGAAATCGCCCGATTTCACGCCGGTCAACCCTACAAGCGGAGCGAGGTGGACGATTTGCGCCGGGCGATTCTCGCCACCGGCCTTGTCTCCAGCCTCACCGTGACCCCGCGTGAGGTGGCACCGCCCCAATCGGGGGCAACCAACCCGGCGACGATGGCTCCGGTCGCCGGCGGTATCGTGGCGCTTGATGTCAACATGACCCCGGCACCGGCCCGCACCGTGTCCGGCGCGATCGGCTATGATACCGCGCAGGGCTTCCGGCTGGAGGCGGGCTGGGAGCATCGCAATCTCTTCCCGCCCGAAGGCGCGCTGCGGCTGCGCGCCGTGGCGGGCACCAACGAGCAGCTGGCGGGCGTCACCTTGCGCCGTGCCAATTTTCATGGTCGCGACCGGGTGCTCACTTTCGACCTTTACGCCGACAATGCCACACTGCCCGCCTATGCCGCCCGCGCGGTGGATCTTTCCGCCAATTACGAGCGCCAGACCACCTTGCTGTTCCAAAAGCCATGGAGCTATTCGCTAGGGCTTGAGGCGCAGGCCTCGCTGGAGCGCGAGGGGGTGCCCAGCGGCATTACCACCGGGCGCACCGGCTATGTCACGCTGGCCGCGCCCATGCGGGCGACCTGGGATGGCAGCAATGATCTGCTCGATCCCATGCGCGGCTATCGCATTGGCCTGCGCTTGTCGCCAGAGGTGTCCCGGGCGCGGGGGACGGTCTCGACCTATGCCCGCATTCAGCTGGACGCGAGCGCCTATCGACCGCTGATTCCGGGCGTGGTGCTGGCCTCGCGGCTGCGGCTGGGCAGCCTGCCGGGCGCCGCGCTGGAAGATGTGGCGCCCTCGCGGCGGTTTTATGCGGGTGGCGGCGGTTCCATTCGCGGTTATGGTTTCGAGCTGGTCGGCCCCCGCAATGCCCAAAACCAGCCGGAAGGCGCCCGCTCGCTCTATGAGGTATCGCTGGAGGCGCGGATCAACACCGGCCTGATGCAGAATGCGCTGGCTGTGGTGCCCTTCATTGATTCAGGCGGCGCGGGCACCGGCACCGTGCCCAATTTCAAGGACATGCGTTATGGCGCGGGGCTGGGCCTGCGTTATCAGACCGGCTTTGGCCCGGTGCGGCTGGATGTCGGCACACCGATCAACCGGCGCCCGGGCGACAGCCGCATCGGCGTTTATGTCACGCTGGGGCAGGCTTTCTGATGGCCGAGGAACCGCACCTGGACGACACTGCGGTGGAGCCATCCGCCAAAACGCCTTCATGGGGCCGCAAACTGGGCTATTTTGGCGCGAAGTACGGGCTCGGACTGCCACTGGCGCTGCTGTCGCTGCTGGGCGCGCTGTTGCAGGGGCTGGATACCTCGATCGGCCACCGCCTGCTGGCGGATTGGCTGGAAAGCAGCGAGACCGACACGGGGCTGGGCATGTCCGTCGGGCGCATCGACGGCTCGATTTATGGCACGGCCCTGCTGGAGGATGTCGCCCTGCGCGATCCCTCGGGCGTGTTCATGCGCGTGCCGGTGGCCGAGGTGGAGTGGCGCCCGCTGGCATGGCTGGACAATCGGCTGGATATTCGCCGGATGGTGCTGCGCCGGGGCGTGCTGCTGCGCGTGCCGCATTTGCGCGCACCCAGCGTCAGCGGCTCGCTGCTGCCCGATTTCGATGTGGTGGTAGACCGCTTTGCCATCGAGCGGCTGACCATTGCCGCCCCGGTGCTGGGGGTGGAACGCAAGGTCGATATCCATGCCCGCGCCGAGGTGCGCCCGCGCCTTGCCTATCTCGCGCTGCAGGGCAAGCTGGGTGGTGGCGACCGGCTGGCCTTCCTGCTCGACGATGACCGCAGCCATGACCGTTTTGCGCTGGGGCTGGACTATGCCGCGCCCAAGGGGGGGCTGCTGGCCGCGCTTACCGGCGCGCGGGGCGACAGGCGCGTGCGGCTGGGTGGCAATGGCAACTGGCACCAGTGGAGCGGCAGCCTGCTGGCCGACGCTGGCAAAGCCCGGGCAGTTGTGCTGCAACTGAACCAGCACGAAGGGGTATTCGGCCTTTCCGGGCAGGTTTTGCCCGCCACGCTTTCATCCCCCGGCTCCAGCCGCCAGCTGGGTGAGCGTATCCAGCTTGCCGGCCACGCGCGTCTTGAGGCGCGGCGGCTTGCCGGAACGCTGGAGGCGAGCAGCGCCACCCTGCATATCGCGGCGCATGGCGAGGTTAATCTGGGCGAGGGGGCCTTCCACCATCTGGCCATTGCGGCCGAGACGCGCGGGAGCCTGCCCGTGGGCGGCGGCATGATCGAGGGTGGGCGGGCCAGCGTGCTGCTGGACGGCCCCTTCGCCACACTCACCGCGCAAGCCGCGCTTTCGGCAAACCACTGGTCCCAAGGGGCAACGCGGATCGAGGCGCCCGCGGCCAAGGGCATCGCTGTCCGGACCGAAACCGGCTGGCGCCTGCCGCTCAGCCTCACCTCCGCGCGTATCGTCACCGGCAATGCCCAGCTCGACCCCCGGCTGAGGGCCGCGCGGGGGGATGCGACGCTGGTGCTCACCGGCAGCCGGCTGGAGGCCAGCGACATTGTGCTGACGGCGCCCGCGCTGGCGGCGCATCTGGCCCTGAAGGGCGATGTCGCGGGCGGAACCTATGATCTGACCGGCCATGTCGCCTCGCGCGGGTGGCAGCTGGGCGATATGGGGCGCGGCGATGGCGACGCATCGGTCAACCTGCGGGTCACGCCGGGCGGCAGCTGGAACTTTGGCGCGCATCTGACCGGGCAGCTGGTCGGCATCACCAATTCGGCGCTGGCGGGGCTTGCCGGCGAGCATTTGAACTTTACCGGCGAGGCCAGCGGGCGCGATGGCCAGCCGCTGCTGCTCAATCGCGCCGCGCTGACCGGCGAGCATCTCGCGCTCACCGCCTCGGGCCGCCGCAACCTTGACGGCACCGCCACTTTCACCGGCAGCGGGCACCATGCCTCGCTGGGCTCCTTTACCCTCTCGGGCCGTCTGGCGGACGATGGGCCGCATGCCAGCCTGACCCTGCCCGATCCCTATCCCGCTGGCGGGGTACGCGATGTCACAGTCAACCTCCTGCCGGGCGGCGATGGCCTGCATGTGGAGGCGGCGGGCCAATCGATGTTTGGGCCGTTCTCGGGCCTGCTCGCGCTGGTGCGGGCGGCGGATGGTCCCTCGCGCGTTGATGTGCGTCAGTTCACCATTTCCCAAACCGCGATTTCCGGTTCGCTGGTGCTGCAGCCTCAGGGCCCGACCGGCGTGCTTACCCTGTCGGGTGGCGGCGTTGCCGGCAATGTGCGGCTGGCCCCGCATGGCGATGGCGAGAGTGTGGATCTGGCACTGACCATGGCGGATGCCCATTTCGGCGGCGACCAACCGATCACCATCGCGCGGGGCAGCCTCAAGGCCGCGGGGGTGCTGCTGCGCCATCACTCGACGATCGAGGCCAGCCTGATGGCGCAGGGCATCGGCAAGGGCAGGCTGTTTCTCGGGCAGGTTTCGGCGAAGGCGCGGCTGGATGATGGCGTCGGCCATGTCGCGGCAAATCTTGCCGGGCGGCGCGGCTCGCGCTTCGAACTGGCGCTGACCGGCGATCTGGCACCCGATGCCGTGGGCATCAGCGCCCATGGGCTGTTTGCCGGGCAGGCGATCGCCATGCCCCGCCGGGCGGTGTTCAGCCCGCGCTCCGAGGCGGAAGGCGGCGGCTGGCGGCTGGCCCCGAGCCAGATCGATTTCGGGCAGGGCAGGGCGATTGCCTCGGGGCTATTCGGCAATGGCAATCAGGAGCTGGATCTGGCGCTGGCGGGCATGCCGCTGGTGCTGGGCGATGTGGTGTTTGCCGATCTGGGGCTGGGCGGGCTTGCCTCGGGTCGCCTGCATTTTTCCGCCCCGCGCGAAGGCTTGCCGAGCGGTGATGCGGCGCTGATGGTCAAGAATCTCACCCGCTACGGGCTGGTGGTAACCTCGCGGCCGATAGACCTCGCGCTGGTGGGGCGCCTCGTTTCCGACAGGCTGGAAATGCGCGCGGTGGCGGCCGATAGCGGTCAAACCGCCTCCGGGCAGCCCATAGGGCGGCTACAGGCAAGCATCGCCGGGCTGCCTTCCTCAGGCAGCCTGATCGACCGTTTGCGCGCCGGGCGCTTTCTGGCTCAGATGCGCTATCAGGGGCCTGCCGACGCGCCGTGGCGCCTGATGGGGCTGGATGATTTCGACCTCACCGGCCCCATCTCCATTGCCGCCGACATCACCGGCTCACTCGACGCGCCGGAAATCCGGGGTTCGCTGGCTGGCGACACGCTGCACATGGCCAGCGCCGAAACCGGCACGGACATCAGCCAACTGGTGGCGCGCGGCAGCTTCTCGGGCTCGCGCCTCAGCTTCACCACGCTTTCCGGTCACACCGCCGGGGGCGGGCAGGTGACCGGCAGCGGCGGCATCGACTTTTCCGGCACCACCGAGGGGCATCGTCCGGCGCTGGACTTCACCCTTGCCGCCCACAAGGCGCAGCTGGCCTCGCGCGCCGATCTGGCGCTTACCGCCAGCGGACCGCTGCGTATCATCTCGGACGGGGCCAACGGCACCATCGCCGGGCGGTTGAGTGTGGACAGCGCGCGCTGGCGATTGGGGCTGGGGCAGGCCGCAACGGAGCTGCCGGTCATCGCCACCCGCGAGATCAACCGCAGCAGCGATGTCGCCCCCGCATCCGTGCGACATACCAACTGGCGCTATCTGGTTGATCTGGCCGGGCGTTCCAAATTCCGGGTAATCGGCATGGGGCTGGACAGCGAGTGGGGCGCCGATCTTCACCTGCGCGGGCCCTTGCGCGAACCCACGCTGGATGGCCATGCCGATCTGGTGAGTGGCATCTATGAATTTGCCGGCGCCCGTTTCGATCTGACGCGCGGGCGCATCATCTTCACCGATTCCGCCTCGCCCGACCCCCGTCTGGATATCGCCGCCACGGCCAATATAACCGGCCTTGCCGCCACGGTTACCGTCCATGGCACATCGCTCAAGCCGCTGATCGCTTTTTCCTCGGTGCCGCCGCTGCCGGAGGAAGAGGTGCTCTCGCGGCTGCTGTTCGGCGATTCGGTTACCAAGATTTCGGCGCCCGAGGCCGTGCAGCTGGGGGCGGCGCTCGCCTCGCTGCATAATGGCGGCGGTCTGGATCCGATCAACAAGGTGCGCTCGGCCATCGGGCTGGACCGGCTGCGCATCGTTGGGCCGGACCCCACGATTGGCCGGCAATCGGGCGTGGCGGCGGGCAAATATTTCGGCCGGCGTTTCTATGCGGAGGTGGTGAGCGACGGCCACGGCTATTCGGCCAGCAACATCGAGTTCCGCGTCTCGCGCTGGCTATCGCTGCTGGGCAGCATCTCCACCGTTGGCCAGCAGAGCGTCAACGCCCGCGTCAGCAAGGATTACTGAGAACGGGGCGTTCTGGCCGAGGGCATGGCGGGTGCCGCCACGTTAGGGCATGGCATAGAGCGCGGCCTCCGCGGCACGTCGCCGCACCAGCCCGGGCAGCACCACGCCATTCGCCCGGGTCCAATCGGCAAAGGCGGATTTCGCCCGGGCATAGTCGCCGGCGATGTGCAGCCTTGTGAGGCGAGCCCGGGCGATGGCGCCAGTATTGTAGTGGAAGGCGACCATGGCGTCGAATTGGTTGGCGCTGGTTGGCGCGGGGCCAATGGCATGCGCCACCTGCGCGGCAAAGGCTGCCAACTGATGGTTGAAGCGCGCATCGCATTGTGCCCGCGTCCAGATCAGGCCGCGATGAATGTCCGGCCCGGTGGAGCCCCAGCCGATGGTCCATGGCGCCGCGCCGCTGGCCGGATCGGGATAGGCCTCGAAGCACCCATCGGAACGCGCCCGCTGGCAGGCCTCGAAGGTCTGGATCAACGCCCGCCCGGCGGCGCCGATGCTGTGGGTTGCCGGGGCGGCAGGTGTGGCGGGGCTGGGAGGGGGCGAAGTCATGGCGATGGGGGTTCCGGCGATCCAATGGCACTAAATCGCCCCAGAAATAACCAAATGGGATCATGTAGGACAGGCCCCGCGATTTTCTCACCCTGTTCCCCACAACACACCCCACCGCCCCCGGCCACGCGCAACAAAAAGCCCGGCGGAAGCGCGAAGGCTTCCACCGGGCGATTTCCAGATCACTCCCCACCGCCGCGCCCATGGGGCGCGAGGGTGAGAAATGGGATCAGGCGCTGTAGTACATGTCGAACTCAACGGCCGAAGGCGTGGTTTCCCAACGCATCACTTCGGGCCACTTCAGTTCCTGATAAGCCTCGATCTGATCGGCGGTGAACACGCCACCTTCCAGCAGGAAGGCATGATCGGCGGTCAGCGCGTCGAGAGCTTCACGCAAGGAACCGCACACGGTGGGCACCAGCGCCAGCTCGTCGGCGGGCAGATCATAGAGGTTCTTGTCCATGGCCTCGCCCGGATGGATCTTGTTCTTGATACCATCAAGCCCGGCCATCAGCAGTGCGGCATAGCACAGGTAGGGGTTGGCCATCGCGTCGGGGAAGCGGAATTCCACGCGCTTTGCCTTGGCACCGGCGCCATAGGGGATACGGCAGGAAGCCGAACGGTTGCGGGCCGAATAGGCCAGCAGCACGGGGGCCTCGTAACCGGGCACCAGACGCTTGTAGCTGTTGGTGGTGGGGTTGGTGAAGGCGTTCAGCGCCTTGGCGTGCTTGATGACACCGCCGATGAAATACAGGCACATGTCCGAAAGACCGGCATAGCCGTCACCGGCGAACAGCGGGTTACCCTTGTCCCAGATCGAGATGTGGGTGTGCATGCCGCTGCCGTTGTCGCTCTTGATGGGCTTGGGCATGAAGGTTGCGGTCTTGCCATAGGCATGGGCAACCTG
>CAIWFP010000454.1 GCA_903911985.1 uncultured Sphingomonadales bacterium | reverse complement strand
CTGCCGCGCAGCGAAATTGCGCCAACGCCGAACTGGTGCGCCACGCCGACAAGGGAAGGCAGCGCGAGTAACGAGTCCCTCGCACCGAACCCTTCCATCCTCAACCCTCGCTCACCACAGCCTTCACGATCTTGCCGGGATTGCGCGGCGGCTCGCCCTTGGGCAGCGCGTCGACGATGTCCATGCCGCTCTCCACCACGCCCCACACGGTGTACTGCTTGTCGAGGAAGCGGGCATCGTCGAACACGATGAAGAACTGGCTGTTGGCCGAATGCGGCGCGCTGGTGCGGGCCATGGAGCAGACGCCGCGCACATGCGGCTCGGCGTTGAACTCGGCCTTGAGGTCGGGCTTGGAGGAGCCGCCGGTGCCGGTGCCATTGGGGCAGCCACCCTGCGCCATGAAGCCGGGGATGACGCGGTGAAACTTCACCCCGTCGTAAAAGCCTTCCGAAACCAGCTCCTTGATACGCGCGACATGGCCGGGGGCCAGATCGAAACGCAGCTTGATCTTCACATCGCCGCCAGTGGCCTGATCGCCGGTATCGAGAGTGAGGGTGAGATATTCGTCGGCCAATGGCTTTCTCCTTGATATGCGCCGAGGCACGCCCCCGGCATCTTGACGCCCGGCGGGCGCGGCAATAGCCCCTCCCTATAAAAGCTGCGCCCGCAATGTCACGCCCGCTTGCTGATTGGCCCCATAGAACATGCCGCTTCACCTGACAAAAATCGCCTTTGGCGCCCAAAGCGTCGAGGATCTGCGCCAATGGCTTGAGGCACAAGCCACCATGCCCGGTGGCGAGGCGCGGCTGCACACCCGCAACCTGCCCACCCGCGCCGGCGAACTGGCGGGCGGCTCGCTCTACTGGATTTTCGCGCATAGGCTGGTGGGCCGCTCGCCCCTGCTGGGCTTCACCCGGGCAGAGGATGGACGCTGGGCGATCCGGCTGGAGCCGCGTCTGATCGCTTGCCAGCCCCAGCCCCGCCAGGCGCATCAGGGCTGGCGCTATCTGGCGCAGGAAGATGCTCCCGCCGATCTGCCCGATGGGATGGTTGTCGATGAGGACACCATGCCGGGCGATATGGCGGGCGAGCTGACCCGGCTGGGATTGCTCTAGAGCGTTGTCACCATGAGCGAAAACGCTCTGGTCGTTTGTGGTCGCATTTTCCGAGCCGTTGACCGTTCACGGTCAACTTGAAAATGCTTTAGGCGCCGCCATCCAGCCAGTGGCCCAACAGGTGCCAGGCCACCGCATGACGCGGCGGCGCGATAAACGCCTTGCCCTCCTCACCCCGCTCCGCCGCAGCCATGGCCTCGGCCACCTCGTCGCGGCTGAACCAGCGGGCTTCTTCCAGCTCGGTCGTGTCAATCGTCAGCTCGGCGCTGGTGGCGATGGCATGGCAGCCGATCATCAGCGAGGCGGGAAACGGCCAGGGTTGGCTGGTGACATAATGCACCGCGCTCACCCGCACACCGGCCTCTTCCCACACTTCGCGGGCCACGGCCTCCTCAAGGGCCTCGCCGGGCTCCACGAAACCGGCAAGCGTGGAAAAACGCTGGGGCGGAAATCGCGGCTGGCGGCCCAGCAACAGGCGGCCTTCGTGCTCCACACTCATAATCACCACGGGATCGGTGCGGGGGTAATGCTCCGCGCGGCAGGCCTCGTTCAGACAATTGCGCTGCCAGCCGCCGCGCGCCAGCTGGGTGGGGCTGCCACACTGGGCGCAAAAACGGTGCCGCGCATGCCACCCGGCCAGGGATCGCGCCGCGCCATAGAGCGCCAGTTCCTCGGGCGGCAAAAAGGCCAGCACCCGCCACAGACGCGGCCCGGGCGGGCTGACGCTGGCCGAGGATGTGTGTGGCACGGCGGCAAAGCAGCCCCGCCCATCCGGCAGAATGCCCAGAAATAGCAGCTCCGTGCCCGCATCCACCTCTGCCGCCATGCCAAAGGCCAGCGAGAGATTGCCATATTCATCGGCATCATCCAGCACCGGGTCCAGCCCGTCCATCCGCAGCAAGCGCCCGCGCGCCGCCAGATCCGCTAGAGCCTGCGGGTTGTTGCGCAGATGGTCGGCCCGATCGACCCGCGAGCCGGAAAAGGCCACGTCACGGGGCACGACAGAACGGGACAGCAGGGCGCTGTCGGCGATGGACCTGGGCAAGCTATTCTCTCCCGCTATTTTCACTTTGGCCCGCTATTATCACTTTGGCCAGACCAGCCGCGCCGCTTTCGCGAACAGGGTGGGCAGACCGGCCTCGGCCAGCCGCGCGAGGGGCCACCATTGGCCACCCGGCCCGGGCTCCGCGTCGGGGGCAAGGCTAGCCCAATCCTGCCCCGAATACACCGCCAATTCCAGCCGCAGGGCAAAATGGGTAAAGACATGGCTCACCTCTCCGGCAAACCGCCATTCGCCTGATATGGGGGGCCTGTCCTCGCCCCCCACACTCCACCCATCGCTCCGCGCGCTCCAGCCGTCGTCGGGCAGGGCCAGCATTCCGCCCAGCATGCCCCGGGCAGGGCGGCGCACCAGCCACACCCCCGCCCTGTCGGTGCCGCCATCCCGCACAATCCAGAAGGCGCGCCCGCGCCGTTCCGGTCTGGCCGCCTTGCGCGCCTTCACCGGATAGGCGGTTTCATCGCCCCGGGCGTGTGCGGCGCAATCCCCGGCCAGCGGGCAGACAAGGCAGGCGGGCGCCCGCGTCGTACACACCGTCGCGCCCAGATCCATCATGCCTTGCGCGAAATCGCCCGCACGCAGATCAGGCGTCAACGAATCGGTCGCCGCGCGAATCTCCGCCTTTCCGGCGGGCAGCGGCGTGGCGATGGCGAAAAGCCGCGCAACAACCCGCTCGACATTGGCATCCACCACCACCGCGCGGGCGCCAAAGGCGATGGCCGCCACCGCCGCCGAAGTATAGGCGCCCAGCCCCGGAAGGGCGCGCAAGCCCTCCTCGCTATCGGGAAACACCCCTCCGCGCGCCGCCACAGCCCTTGCACAGGCCACCAGATTGCGGACGCGGGCGTAATAGCCAAGCCCCGCCCATGCCGCCATCACCTCGCCCTCGTCCGCCGCTGCCAGCGCGGTAACGGTGGGCCAACGCCCGGTGAAACGCTCGAAATAGGGGATGACGGCCGCGACGGTGGTCTGTTGCAGCATCACCTCTGACAGCCAGACGCGGTAGGGATCGGCCCGATTGGTCCCCGGCATTTGCCGCCATGGCAGCACCCGGGCATGCGCGTCATACCAGCGCAGCAGCCGTGCGGAGATGGCAGCCGAATCCGCCTGTCCTGGCACGCTCATTCCCGTCCGATCCTGTCCTGCTGCACTGGCGTCCATGGCTGCGCTATGGCATGGCTGGCCTCGTGACGAAACGGGATAGCACCTCCGGCGAAAGCCTGCCTGGCGGCAAGCCCGCAAAACCCCCGGCGCGCCCCGTCAAATCCGCGGCCAAATCCGCGGCCAAATCCGCCGCCGCCACCGCGCAGCCCCGCAAGTTCGAGCGCCAGTTTGAGCGTCCTCGGGGCGGCCCGGCCCGCGCCATCGCCGATCTGATGCCCGAGATCGGCCGCACCGCCTTTCGCCGCTTCGGCTTCGTGCAATCCAGCGTCGTCACCCGCTGGCCGGAAATCGTCGGCGAGGCCCATGCCCG
>CAIWFP010000453.1 GCA_903911985.1 uncultured Sphingomonadales bacterium | reverse complement strand
GGGCATGATTTCCGCCCTGATTACCGCCTGATCGCGCCCTTGATGGACAGCTTTCCGGATGTCGCGCGCCTTGCGCTCACCGCCACGGCGGATGCCCATACGCGGGCCGATATTCTCGCGCAGCTGGGCATTCCCGATGATGGGCTGATTATCGCCGGGTTTGACCGGCCCAACATCCGCTATTCAATCGCCCCGCGTGACAACCCGGCCTCGCAGCTCAGGGCCTTGATGGAGCGCGAGCCGGGGCCGGGGATCGTCTATGCCCCAACGCGCGCGGGCGTGGAGCGGCTGGTGGAACAGATCGCCGCCACGGGGCGGCAGGTCCTGCCCTATCACGCGGGGCTGGCGCCAGAGGTGCGCAGCGCCAATCAGGCGGCCTTTGTGGCATCCGAGGAGATGGTGATGGTGGCGACCATCGCCTTTGGCATGGGTATCGACAAGCCGGATGTGCGTTTTGTCGCCCATGCCGGTCTGCCCAAATCCATCGAGGCCTATTATCAGGAGACAGGCCGCGCCGGGCGCGATGGTGACCCGGCACAGGCCCTGATGCTGTGGGGGGCGGAGGATTTCGCCCGGGCCCGGATGCGGCTGGCCGAGGTGGATGAGGCCCGGCAGGCGGGCGAGCGGGTGCGGCTGGCGGCGCTGGCGACTTTGGTGGAAACGCCGGGATGCCGCCGCGCCTTGCTGTTGCGCCACTTTGGCGAGAGCCCGCCCGCCACTTGCGGCAATTGCGACAATTGCCTTGATCCGCCCAGCCTTAGTGATGTGACCGAGCTGGCGCGCAAGCTGCTTTCGGCGGTCTATCGCACCGGGCAGGCATTTGGCCTCGCCTATCTGGAAAAACTGCTGACCGGCGACGAGGCCGAGGAGCGCATTGCCCAGCGGGGCCACGACAAGCTCAGCGTGTTCGGCATTGTGCCGCCGGAGGAAGCGCGGCTGCTGCGGCCGCTGGTGCGGGCGTTGCAGGCACGGGGCAGTCTGACGCTGACCGAGCATGGCGGGCTGGCGCTGGATGGCGATGCGCGGGCAATTTTGAAGGGCGAGGCTTCGGTCTACATCGTGGTGCCGCCAGCCAAGGTGCGGCGGTCCGGGCGCGGGCGGGGTGGGGCCGAGGCCAACCCGCAGGGCGATCCCCTGTTCGAGGCGCTGCGGTCGCTGCGGCGCGATCTGGCCAAGGAGGCTGGCGTTCCGCCCTATGTCATCTTCCACGACGCCACGCTGCGCGAGATTGCCAGCAGGCGCCCCGCCGATCTGGCGGCGCTGGGCGAGGTGGGCGGTGTGGGCGCGCGCAAGCTGGCGGCCTATGGTGAGGCGTTTTTGCGGATGGTGAAGGGGTTTTGAAGGGGATAGACTTGTGGGCGGCGTTTGATATTCCGGTTCCTCAAGTCGAACCGGTTGGCACCCCAAACCCCCATGCCCGTCTTCGTAGCGCGTCCATCTCGGCGTCGCGCCTCGCCGCGCAGTGGCTTTAGTAGCTTGCGGCGCAGCGGCGTTGCGTATGGCCGAACCGAGGCGCGAGGATGACGGGGAAGGGGTTGCCAACGGCGAGCCCCTGCAAATAATCCCTATACGCCTTGAAATTCCCTTTCAGCTTTGCCGCATTTTAACCTCGCACCGCTAACCCAATCGGCATGACATACCCCGGCCGCCTTCCGCTCGCCGCTTTGATGTTCAGCATCCTTGCCGGTGCCACGCTGTTTGCCAGCCTTTGGGCCAGTCCCACGCAGGCGCAGCTCGCGTCGCATCCGGCCATGCCCTATGTGGTGGTCGAGACCGGGCAGCGTTTCGCCAAGCTGCAGGAGGCGGTGGTCTCGATCGGGCTTGGCCGGGGCACCATCCGCATCGCGCCGGGCCATTATGCCGATTGCGCGGTACAGACGCAGGGCGAGGTCAGCTTTGTCGCCGAGGTGCCGGGGCAGACCGTGTTTGAAGTGGGCATGTGCGAGGGCAAGGCGGCGCTGGTGCTGCGCGGGGTGGCCAGCCATGTGACGGGGCTGGTGTTCAACCACTTCGCCATGTCGGATGGCAACGGCGCCGGCATTCGCCTGGAAAAGGGCAATCTCACCGTCAGCCAGAGCTGGTTCCATGACAGTGAAGAGGGCATACTTGCCGACAATGACCCCCATGGCTCGGTCACGGTCGATCGCTCCACCTTCACCCATCTGGGCCGTTGCGACCGGGGCCTGTCTTGCGCCCACTCGATCTATGTCGGCTTTTATGATCAGGTGACGGTGACCCACTCGCGCTTCGAGAAGGGCACCGGCGGGCACTATCTCAAGGCGCGTGCTGCCCATGTGCGGGTGCAGGACAACAGCTTCGATGATTCGCAAGGCCACGCCACCAACTATATGATCGACCTGCCCGCTGGTGCCACGGGGCGCATCGAGGGCAATTGGTTCATGCAGGGCGGGGCCAAGGAAAACCCCAGCGCGCTGATCACCATCGCCGCCGAGAGCCATAACCACAGCGCCGACGGGCTGGTCATCACCAACAATGTCGCCCGATTCGCGCCCGGCGTGGCCACCGGCACCGCGCTGGTCGCCGACTGGTCTGGCGATCACATGCAAATCTCGAATAACCGGATTGTGGATGGCATCACCGCTTTCCAGAAGCGGATGAGCCATGATCAGGTCGAATCGCTAAAGAAGATGGCCGGAGCGGTCACGCTTGGTCATTAAATAGGCGGCATTATGCGGGTTGGCGGGGAGCTGGTGGGGGACGCGTTCGGCCACTTCCACGCCTTCCGCCACCAGCGCGGCAACCTTGGCGGGATTATTGGTCATCAGGCGGATCGCCCGCACCTTCAATAGCGCCAGCATGCGCGCCGCCACGGGGAAATCGCGCGCTTCATTGGGAAGGCCCAGCCGCGTATTGGCATCCACCGTGTCGAACCCCTGATCCTGCAGCTGATAGGCGCGCAGCTTGTTGACCAGGCCTATGCCGCGCCCCTCCTGCCGCAGGTATAGCAGCACACCCCAGCCGCCCTTGTTGGCCTCCTGCGCCATGGCCGCCAGAGCGGCGTCGAGCTGCGGCCCGCAATCGCATTTCAGGCTGTGCAGCACATCGCCGGTCAGGCATTCGGAATGGAGCCGCACCAGCGGCAACACATCGCCGCGCTGCTGGCCGATGATGAGGGCGACATGTTCGCGCAGATCGTTGGCGGAGCGAAAGGCGACGATCTCGGCATCCTCGCAAGGGGCAACCGGCAGGCGGGCGCGGGTGGCGATGGCGAGGTGGGCGGTGTTGCTCCATTCGGCCAGATCGGCGCTGGAAAGGCTCTGTGCCTCCTCTGTCGGGGCGGGATCGACGAGGAAGGCGGGGAGGATGCCCGCCAGCCGGGCCAGTTCCATGGCGGCAGCGGCGGCATCCGCATCATCGATTGGCTCGGCCATGAAGGGACCCTTGAGCGGCCAGACGAGATCCAGCGAGGGGTCCGCCAGAGCGCGGGCGGTGGCCAGATCAAAAGGCTCGGCGGCACGGATCAGCACTGGCGATTCAGGGCCAGCGGCCTCGCGTTGATTGGCCAGCTTCAACGTGGCGGCGCGCGCGGCGGAGATCAGCATGTGCCGGGCGCTGGCACCGGGGGTGAAGCCGGTTTCGGCGGGCAGCAGGGTGAAGGCGCCATCCAGCGTGATCGCCCACCCATGGCGCAGCGCATCCAGCGCCAGAGCAACCCGGCGGGCCCCCGATGATGTCGGCCCGCTCAGAGATCGAACTCCGTGATCAGCGGTACATGGTCCGAGCACTGTTCCCAATCGCGGGTCACTTCCACCACGCGGTGGCTGCGCGCCTTTTGCGCCAGCGATGGCGAGGCCCACATATGGTCCAGCCGGCGGCCCCGGTCGCCCTCGCGCCAATCCTTCGCGCGATAGCTCCACCAGCTGTAGTATCGCTCTGGCGCGGGGATCAGCTGGCGGCCGAGATCAACCCAGCCATGGGCAGCCTGGAAACGGGCCAGCGTATCAACCTCCAAGGGGGTGTGGCTGACGACTTTCAGCAGGCCCTTGTGGTTCCACACATCCGACTCGAGCGGGGCGATGTTGAAATCGCCGACAATCAGCGTGGGCTGGTCGATCGCTGCCGCCCAATCGGTCATGCGGGCGAGGAAATCGAGCTTTTGCCCGAATTTGGGGTTCACCTCGCGGTCCGGCTCGTCGCCGCCGGCCGGGATATAGACGTTCTCGATGATGATGCCGGTATCGGCCAGCTCCACGCCGACATGCCGCGCCTCGCCATTGGCCTGCCAGTCGTGGCGGCTCACCTCGCGCAAGGGGATGCGGCTGACGGTGGCGACGCCGTGATAGCCCTTTTGCCCATGCACTGCGTGATGGGTGTAGCCTGCCCGCGCGAAGGCCTCGTAGGGGAACAATTCCGCCACGGTCTTGATTTCCTGCAGGCACAGCACATCGGGTGCCTCGGCTGCGAGGAAGCGTTCGACCTGCGGCATGCGCAGGCGCACCGAATTGATGTTCCACGTGGCGATTGAGATCATGCCCGGCCTCTAGAGCATTTTTACGGCCGGTGGAAACGGTGTTCCGCACCTCCGGTCCGGGCCTGCTCGCGGCGGGCGCATGGGGTAAAGAAAAAACCCTCGTCCCCGGGGGCAGGGGGACGAGGGTTTCCGTTTGCGTTCGTCACGCATGACAGGCCGGCCCTTAGGGGGAGGGAGGCGGGCAACAGGGGGGAAACCCGCCTTGGCCTTGCCTGTCCTCACCTTACTAGCCCCGCGGGCCTGACTGTGGGGTGAACGGGATTGTCAGGAAACGCTGCGCTTTGGGTATTTTATCGCAGCCGGGGCACAGCTGACGCCGAGCCGTTCCCCAGCGCCGACAGGGCGAGGGGACGGCGGCAGATTTTACCGGTCAGTGGTGTGGGCCGGCCAGCGGGTTGTTCAGGCGGAACTGGGCATCATCGAGCGCCACGCCATAGTGGTGGTTGGACAGGTGGATGCTGGTGCGCCGATTCTGCGCATCGGCCGAGACCCAGCCCTCCAGCTCCAGCCCGCCGGGCGCGGCGGCCTTGCGTGAAAAGAACAGGGTTATCGTGCCATATTCCGGGTGGGAGCGGTCGCGGACCTCCACCGCCAGAGTGTCGGCATCAAAACCCGCCAGCACCGTGCCGAAGCGGGTTACATCCCGGGTGGGATCGAGCAGGGCGCCGAGCGGACTATTGGCGATGGGCCAGCGCTGCATCTGCTTCAGCTCGGTATCGAGCATGGTGAGGGCGTGGCCGTCCGCCACGATCACCATTGGATAGCCACGCGCATATTGAAAGCGGATCCTGCCGCCGCGCTTCAGGCTGAGCACGCCAGAGACGCGCTGGCCCGCGCTGTCGGTCTGGGTGAAATCGGCCCGCAGCGAGGCAATGGCCCGCAGCGCACCCACCGCCTGTTGCAGCTCGGCGCTGGCGGAGGCTGTTGCCGGGGCGGCGAGGGCAGACTCGGCAATGCCGCCAACAAGCAAGGTCGCGCACATAAGCAAGGTCGCGCACACAAGCAAAAGGGCCGCAGCGCCCGTGGCGCGCAGCCCTGTCGCGATGGTTTTTCCCGGAAAGATCATGCCGGCCAGTTACAGGGGTGGGCGTGAACCACCCGTGAATTACTTGATCTTGGCTTCCTTGAACTCGACATGCTTGCGCACGACGGG